>DPYO01000180.1:0-19761 GCA_003535775.1 Fidelibacterota bacterium
TTTAAAAACTGTCTCAGGAGATATATATCTAATCGTTTCATTTTTTTTATTGATTATTTTCATCTTGAATTTCACTATAATTGGTATATTTTGGAAATAAATAGGTAAAAAAATAATTAATGTGTAATCAATAATGAATTTTATAGAATTCTTAGATAAAGCTATGGTTGAATTCTCCGGATTTATGTGGGGGCCTCCTATTGTAATGCTTTTACTTGGTGGGGGATTATTTTTTACCGCTTATTGTCGCTTTATACCATTTCGTTATATCGGACATTCCATAGATATACTAAAAGGAAAATTTGACAAAGATGATGATCCAGGTCAGATAACACATTTTGAAGCGCTGTCGAGTGCCCTAGCCAGTACCGTAGGGATGGGAAATATTGCTGGCGTTGCTATAGCCCTTCATACAGGAGGCCCTGGTGCGATATTTTGGATGTGGATTACTGCGATTATTGGGATGAGCACAAAATTTTTTACCTGTACATTGGCTGTCCAGTTTCGTGGTAATGATGATAGGGGTGAAGTACAAGGCGGCCCCATGTATTATATTGAAAAAGGGCTTGGTAAAAAATTTAAACCGTTAGCTATCTTTTTTAGTTTTGCTGGGATGTTTGCTAGTTTTACCTTTTTCCAGGCAAACCAATTGGTCCAGATAATTCGTGATTTTATTTTTATTCCTCAGGGAATTTTTTCTAAAAACCAATTGCTAGGAGATGGTATTACGGGTGTAATAATTGCTTTTATTGTCGGATTTGTCATTTTTGGTGGAATAAAAAGAATAGCTAAGGTGGCTGCTAGATTAGTGCCAGTTATGGTAATTATTTATATGGCTGCAGCTATAATTATATTGGTGTTAAATATTTATTCAATACCGGGGATAATATATAATATTTTTTATGATGCCTTCACTGGCCAGGCGGTTGTAGGTGGAGCTGTTGGAACAATGATAATAACTGGTGTAAGGAGAGGATTATTTTCGAATGAGGCTGGTGCTGGTACTGAGGCATTGGCCCATGGGGCTGCTAAAACGTCTGAGCCCGTTAGAGAAGGATTGGTTGCAATGGTAGGTCCTTTTATTGATACGATTATTGTTTGTACAACTACCGCATTAGTTATTTTAATATCCGGACTAGACCTTACTGATAATAATGGTGTTACACTTACAGTTATGGCTTTTGAACAAGAATTAGGCATAGCTGGACGTTTGTTATTATTCGTTGCTGTACTAACCTTTAGTTTATCAACAATGTTTGGCTATTCTTATTATGGTCGTAAGTGTACCGGTTATTTATTTGGTAGTCAATGGAAGCCATATTACAACTATATTTATATATTGGTAATAGTGATTGCATCTGTTTCTACCATTGATATAGCCATTAATTTTGTAGATAGTTGTTACGCTCTTATGGTTATACCAACTATGATAGGGACTATTTTATTATCACCAAAAGTTATGCAAGCAGCAAAAAAATATTTTGCAACACTAGAGCAATAATTGTAATCACTTTTTTGAATGATAAAAATAGTTAATCCTTCCGACAGAAAAAAGCTATCTACTGAACAACAAAATATCAATTCCCACCAAATTGATAAATTACCTATTTCTGATATCCTTCATCTTATCAACAATGAAGATCAGATAATAGCTCAGAAAATTAATCAGGCTTTACCTCAGATTGAGAAAGCTGTCAATGTAGCTGAAGAAGTTATACGTTCAGGGGGAAAAATATTTTATATAGGCGCCGGAACCAGCGGAAGGCTTGGTGTATTGGATTCTACAGAAATGCCTCCTACTTTTTCAGTTCCAAGAAAGTTATTCCAAGGAATTATTGCTGGTGGAAGGGAAGCATTAGTACGATCCATTGAAGGTGCGGAAGACAAACCTGAAGATGCAATTACCGATCTAAAAAAAACAGGGTTCAAGAAAAATGATTTTCTTTTAGGAATTGCCAGCAGTGGCGCGACCCCTTATGTTATTTCAGCATTAGAATATGCAAAAAATATTGGCTCTAAAACTGCATATCTCATTTGTAATCCTAAACCATTGATTCCTGTGAAAGTGGATGTAATCATTTCTATTGATGTAGGGGCAGAAATCATTACCGGTTCAACACGTATGAAATCCGGCACAGCAACAAAGATGGTTTTAAATATGATTTCCACTACTGTTATGATTAGACTTGGAAAAGTATACGGAAACTTAATGGTAGATCTTCAAGTGGTTAATAATAAACTACTTGATAGAGGATCAAGGATTATTGAGCAACTTACTGGCTTGAATTATGACTCTTCAAAAGAGAAACTCGGAGAAGCTGATGGATCTGTAAAAACAGCTGTTGTCATGACTTTAAAAAAATGCACAAAAAATGAAGCGGAGGAAATGATTGAAGATAATGATGGATTGTTAAGAAAGATAATTGGTAATAAATGAATAGTCAATATTTTATAAATGGTAAAAAAATAACAATTGTTGATTCAAAAGATCAAGGTATCCCCGCAAATATCAAGACAGGCTATCTACCGAAGGGACAGTGGGTTATTATCAAAGATAGAAAGAGCCGAATTATAATGAAAGATGGCCAAATAATCAGGAAACAGGGTAAAATAGTTAGTGATACCGTAGGCGCAAAAGCGGTCTGTTTGGGAACAACTGCATCTGTTTGCTCCAAAACAAAATTATTTCTTGAGGAATCAAATATAGCCGTTTTTTCTCTGGATCGAATTCAAAAATAACCTGATACGATTAATGTGAATATCTCAAAGCTGAGTTTGATAACTTATCTTTTTTATTATAATGATAAAATCTTTTGAAACTTTGAGGCGTTTTTAATCTTAAACATATGGGTAAATACAAATCATATGCTGTATTTTTAATTATCTTAGATAGGAAATATTTTGGATATAAATAAATATATTTTTCGTGAGTATGATATTCGTGGTAAAGTTGCTGAAGATTTTCCACCGGATGTTGTTGAAGCTCTGGGGAAGGGATTTGCTACATATGTCAAGCGTAATGGTGGTATGGAGATCGCCCTGAGCGGGGATGTTCGGTTAACAACACCATCCCTTATTGAATATTTTAAAACGGGAGTTTTATCTACAGGGGTTGATGTAATTAACATTGGCATTGTTCCCACTCCCGTTAACTACTACAGCATGTTCAAACTGGATGTTGTGGGTGCCGTTCAAATCACTGGAAGCCATAATCCCCCTGAATTCAACGGGTTTAAAATGTCTATGTTAAAAATGGCAGTTTACGGAGAAGCAATTCAGACAATACGAAAAATTATTGAAAAGGAAGATTTCGAGGAAGGCGAAGGCACTGAAGCGCGCTATAGTCTCCTTAAAGAATATGAGGATATGATTCTGAGTAAAATCACCGTAGAAAAACCATTGAAAATTGCTATGGATTGCGGCAATGCAGCAGCAGCAATTAATGCACCTGCCATATTCAAAAAACTTCCCAACGTGGAATTAACGGAATTATTTTGTGATATTGATGGCACATTTCCAAACCATCATCCGGATCCTACAGTAAAAGAAAATCTCAAGGATTTGATTGAATTGATGAAAAAAGGACAGCATGATATTGGAATTGCCTTTGATGGTGATGGTGATCGAGTTGGAGTAATTGCTGAAAATGGAGAAATAGTTTGGTCAGATCAACTCATGTGTTTATTCCTACCAGAAATTATACATGGCAATGATGAAGTTCTTTTTGATGTGAAATGTTCCCAGGCACTGGAAGAAGAGATTGTGAAGCATGGTGGCACGCCGGTAATGTGGAAAACTGGTCATTCACTTATCAAACAGAAAATGTCTGATCTTCAATGTAAATTTGGAGGGGAAATGAGTGGCCATATCTTTTTCGCAGATGATTATTTTGGTTATGATGATGCCACTTATGTTGCTGCCCGGACTGTTCAGATGTTATCCAGGGTAAATAAAAAATTATCAGATCTTGTAAATAATCTACCAAAATATTATTCTACCCCTGAAATGAGGATGGCTTGCGAGTCAGATGAAGAAAAGTTTCGAATTGCAGAAGAGGCCGCTGACTATTTTAATATCAACTACGATTGCAGTACGATTGATGGAGTCCGCATCAAATTTGGTGATGGGTGGGGTCTGATACGAGCATCAAATACTCAACCTGTGATCGTATGTAGATTTGAAGCCAACACCTTTAAGAGAATGGAAGAGATCAAAGGTATTGTTTTAAACAAGTTGCAAAGCATAGGAAAAGTTGAGATTGAACCAGGACGCTGATTTATTTTCGGATCAAATAAAATCTCTACGAGCTGAAATTGATGGAGCACTTTCCACAATTGATTTACCTTCTCGTCCGGAATACTTATACACACCTATTCGTTATACTCTGTTAGGTAGAGGAAAACGACTGCGTGCTATTTTGGTTCATCTCATCGGTGAAGCTCTTGGGGCAGATCGGGAAGACTTGATCAATGCAGCATTAGCGGTTGAACTCCTACATAGTTTTACCCTGGTTCATGACGATATTATGGATCAGGATAATATCCGTCATGGGCAGGATACTATCCATGAAAAATGGGACGAATCCACTGCAATTCTTTCTGGAGATGGTATTTATGTGGTATCCCAACTTGTTATTTCCAAGATCAAAACAAAAACACTTTCTGCGATTAAAGCATTCAACAAAGCAGCCTTGATAGTCTGTGAAGGACAAGCTTATGATAAGGCATTTGAAAACAATTATGATATTTCTCTAAGTGATTACTTTTTGATGATTGAAAAAAAGACAGCATGGCTTATTGGTCTTTGTGCTGAGTTGAGTGGTATTATAAGTGATCAAACTGAAGAAACAAATATCCAGCTAAGATCGTTTGGATTAAGCCTGGGCAGAGCATTTCAAATCCAGGATGATATCCTTGAAGTTTATGGAGATGTGGAAACTGTAGGAAAGAGTCTTGGGAGTGATTTGATTTCTGGAAAACAAACAATATTGACAGTGTTAGCTAGGGAAGAAAATCAAGAGGAGTGGTTATCCTCTTGGAAAAATATCAAAAAAATGGAAACTCAAACTGCTATTCTTCGTCTTCGGGATTATTTAAACAGAAAAAATATTATAGAAAAAGCATATAAATATGTGGAAGAATATGTGGATAAGGCCAGGGATAAACTGGATGTTATTCCCTTAAGCCACCGTGATAAATTAAAACAGTTCACGAATATAATTCTTAAGAGGGTAAAGTAATTATTCAAGAGGATACAAAGGTGGATAAACAAAATATAGACATAGATAATATGCACGGGGATATCTATAATTTTTCAGAACAAGTTCGTCATGCTCTAGATATAGGCGGACAGATTACTTTAAAGAAACAAATTACTTCTTTGCAGAATGTAATAATTGTAGGAATGGGAGGTTCTGCCATCGGCGGGGATATTCTGTGCGCTCTTATTAAAGATGAATTGAAGATACCTGTAGTTGTTTCACGGCAATATTCAATTCCCAATTGGGCGAATGAAAAAACATTAGTGATTTGCTCCTCCTATTCTGGGGATACAGAAGAGACTCTTTCAGCCTATGAAGATGCCCTGCAAAAAGGTACGGAGATTATTGGAATTACTACTGGTGGAGAATTGATGAAACGATTGGACAAGGAGAGGTTTGATTATATCAAAATACCAGGGGGGCTTCAGCCAAGGGCTGCCTTGGCCTATTCGTTTATTCCAATGCTATTTTTAATGCAAAAACTGGGATTGATAAGTGATCGGTTTTGCTGCAATCTGGAGTCACTAATTGATCTGCTCAATGTAAAAAGAGAAGAATACGGGTCGGCTAGTGCCAAGAACCCTACCTATTCTCTTGCACAACAAATTTACACTAAAATACCAGTGATCTATGGAGAAGCTGATTCCACAAATATTATTGCTATGCGATGGAAAGGACAATTTTGCGAAAATGCCAAAATGCTTGCTTATCATAATGAATTACCTGAGTTAAATCATAATGAGATTGTTGGTTGGGAAAATAATTCGGATTTGTTTGAATATATCGCATTGATTTGGATTAAAGATAGGTCTCACCATGACAGAGTTGGAATCCGTCAGGAAATAACCAAAACAATATTAAATAATTCAGCCATTTCGCAGTATACCGTGGAGGTTTTGGAAAAGAATCGAATGGTACGGTTTTTACATTTAATTCATTTTGGTGATTGGGTCAGTTACTGGTGTGCTATTGCTCATGAGACTGATCCATCGCCAGTAGTAAAGATTACTCAGCTGAAGAAAGAACTGAGTAAATTGTAATTAATTATCATATGTCAGATAAATACATCAACAATTTTTAGACAAGAATATTTTGATGATAACTATCAAACGGGTAAAAAGGATTGTCAGTCAATCTGCCAACTGTTTAAATTGAAACTATGATTCCCGTAACAGTTCATAAAATTACGTTTCATCCTCCAAGTAGGAGTTATGCAGTCATTTTAAAGGAAATTGATGAGGACCGAAGTCTTCCCGTAATTGTTGGGTCTTTTGAAGCTCAATCCATTGCTCTTGCGATGGAGAAGGCTGAAAGTCCCCGACCCTTAACCCACGATCTGATAGGTTCTCTTATTCACGAAATTGAAAGTAAATTAATTGCTGTTAAAATTACCGACCTGATTGATGGCGTATTTTATGCTCGAATGGAATTAAAGGGGAAATTAATTGGGAAGCGGTCACTGGATGCAAGGCCAAGTGATGCCATTGTTGTTGCATTGAGGCTGAGCGCACCGATTCTGGTTGATGAAATGGTTATGGGAGAAGTAGGAATTATAGAGGATATCGAGCATGATTTAAACGAAGTTTCTCAATCCATACAGAAGCATTTGGAAGATCAGTTATCAAAGGCAGTGGAAGTGGAAGATTATGAAAGAGCGGCGCTTCTCAGAGACAGAATCAAGGAGTTAAGTGGTTAAATTTAATTAGTAAGTATTTCGAGTGTATTTTGGGCCGCTGATTGTTCAGCGGTCTTTTTGTTTGAACCCATCCCCGGAGGAAATATTTTGTCATCAATCTGGACATGGACTTCAAATATTTTTTGATGATCAGGTCCTGTGATGTTTGATACTTGAAACTTAGGAGCTCTCAACGAAGAAGAATGACAATATTCGATAAGCCTTCCCTTGTAATTCGTGGATTTCCAGGCTTCAATCCTATGAGTCCATATTGTACCAAGGATTAGTTCTTCACATGGTTGTAGTCCACCATCTAAGTAGAGAGCACCAATGAGAGATTCATAAAGATTAGCCTGTTGTTTATTTGCAATTTTTTCTATATCGAGGTTCACTGTTGACTCAATCTTTAGATATGACAAAAGGTCAAGTAATTTCCCCATAGATGCAAGGAACTCTTTTTGGACAAGTGTGGATCGTTTTTGGGTAAGTAATCCTTCGTCCCCTTCCGGAAATTCTTTCATGAGAGCCTTGCTGACTACGATATCAATAATTGAATCTCCCAGGAATTCGAGACGTTCATAATTTTGTTGTGGTTTTGGACTGATTGAACGATGTGTAAATGCCTGTTCTAGGTACTTCAGATTATTAAATCTATAATTAATCTTTTTTTCGAGCTGTGAATAATGATTCGTGGTAGATATTTTATGACGGAGAAAAAAATTTAGGAAAGACAAGAAATCAGCTCTTCCATCGCTTAATCAGTATCACTGCATTATGTCCACCAAAACCAAATGAATTTGATATCACGGTATCAATTGGAAATTGTTGGACGGTGTTTGGAACATAATCCAGATCGCAATCAGGGTCTGCTGTGACATAATTGATTGTGGGGGGGGCGAGGTTATGTTCAATTGCTTTTACAGATGCAATGGCTTCGATTGAGCCGCTTGCTCCAAGGAGATGTCCTGTCATGGATTTTGTAGAACTTATTTTTAAAGAATATGCATGGTCACCAAAAACATCTTTAATCGCATTTGTTTCATTTTTGTCATTAAGAGGGGTAGATGTACCATGGGCATTAATATAATCTATATTAACGGGTAATAGGCCAGCATCCTGAATTGCTTTTTTCATGGCGAGAACTGCCCCTTCTTTTTGTGGTTGAGTTATATGGGAGGCATCATTTGTGGAACCATAACCCGCAATTTCACCCAGTATTTCAGCATGACGGTTTTTGGCGTGTTCTTCAGATTCTATTACCATGATTCCCGCACCTTCTCCCATCACGAAACCATTACGGTTTTTATCAAATGGACGACTTGCGGTTTGATTGTCCGGATTACGAGATAGTGCTTTCATATTCGCAAATCCTGAGATTGTCAATGGAGTGATGCTTGCTTCTGTACCGCCGGCAATGATCATATCGGCATCTCCGATCTGGATGAGACGTGTTGCAATTCCAATAGCATCTGTAGCGGATGCACAGGCAGTGGTAACTGTATGATTTGGACCTTTTAGTCCCCATTTTATAGCGACATGTCCTGCAGCAATGTTTGCGATCATTTTCGGGACAAAAAATGGAGAAATCCTACGGGAACCACGATTCATAAGCACACTATGTTGTTCCTCCATTGTGTAGATACCTCCGACTCCGGTTCCAAGTATGACACCTACCTGGTGCATATTAATATTATTCCAGTTTATCTTAGCATTTTCGATTGCTTCCTGCGCTGCAACCAAAGCGAATATTGAAAATGGGTCCAGTTTTCGGATTTGCGAAGTCTCTAGATGTTCTTCAACCTTAAATCCATTCAGTTCTCCAGCTATTTTTACAGAAAACCCTTCAGTATCAAAGTATGTTATGGCATTAATTCCAGATTTCCCCTGGCAGAGAGATTCCCAGAATTCATGAATATTGTTTCCATTGGGAGCTAATACTCCCAGTCCTGTTATAACAACTTTTTTCTTAGACAAGTGATAATCCTGTATAAGGGGTTTTTACTATAATGAAAAATGGTCATAGTGAAAATGGATGAAAAGCGTAGCGTGAATCATTAAGCCCGGTACAATCAAATTGGATTTATTTTCCGTCGATATATTCTACTGCAGCACCAACCGTTGTCATTTTCTCAGCATCTTCATCGGGAATTTCAATTCCGAACTCTTCTTCAAATTCCATTATCAATTCAACTGTGTCTAGGGAATCAGCACCCAAGTCATCTACAAAAGATGCTTCCATATTGATTTTACTATCTTCAACTCCTAGTTTGTCCATGATGACGTCTTTTACTTTATCAAGCGTTGACATGTATTCCTCCTTATTATTTTATAGTACCATTCCACCGTCCACAGTAATCGTTTGGCCGGTGATAAACCCAGCTTCATCAGAAGAAAGAAATTGGACCATTGAGGCAATGTCTTCTGGTTTTCCGATTCGGCCTAAAGGTATTTGTTTCATGAGTGTTTCTTTTTTCTTTTCATTGATTGCATTGCTCATATCCGTTTCGATATATCCTGGTGCGATGCAGTTTGCTGTAATATTTCTTGATGCGAATTCTTTCGCAGTTGTTTTTGTTAAACCAATGAGCCCCGCTTTGGAGGCAGCATAATTGATCTGCCCGGGATTTCCGGTTAATCCAATTATTGACGAGATATTAATTATACGCCCGGTTCGATTTTTCATCATTGTTCTGGAAACTGCCTTTGTCATGTTAAACGCACCCTTCAGATTGGTATTTAAAACATCGTCCCAATCTCGTTCTGACATCCTCATAATGAGAGCATCCTTTGTAATTCCAGCATTGTTAATAAGGATATCAATCCGGTGGTATTTCTCTATGATGGATTGAACAAGTGAAGTTACAGACTTTGTATCTGACACATCGCATGCAAACCCCATAGCCCCTGATCCACCATTACCCAAATTATCAGCGATTTTCTGAACATCTTCCAAGTGACGGCTGACGCACATGACTTGAGCTCCAGCTTTCTCGAGTGTTTCTGCAATACTTTTCCCAATCCCCCGGGATGCACCCGTTACAATTGCAATTTTATCCGTTAACTTAAACACAATGAATAACGTCGTCCAGCGTTTCTATCCCAGTTGTTTGAAAAGTTCTATTAATTCTTCGATTTAATCCCTGTAAAACTCGGCCTGGTCCAATTTCAACATATTTGTTTATTTTATTTTTATTCATGGTAGTTATAGTCTTATGCCATAAAACAGGTTTTTCCAGTTGGCTAATCAAACCGTTCTGGATATCACTTCTTTTTGTAACTGGTTTTGCAGAAACGTTTAAATAAACCGGCATAATCGTATCGCGAATTTCGATGGAATTTAGCATCTCTGCAAGTGCTTCCCGCGCTGGAGTCATCAGGGGAGAATGGAAAGCACCACTGACATTTAATTTAATTACATTTCGAGCACCTGCTTCTGTTGCTTTATTTATAGCAAGATAAACTGCACTAACTTCTCCGGAAATAACGACCTGCCCAGGAGAATTATAATTTGCCGGCACAACGACGTTTCCATTACTACATGATCCGCAAATTGATTGAATTTTATCATCGGACAAACCAATGATTGCAGCCATTGTCCCATTTTGAATTTCACCTGCAGTTTGCATGCTTTCAGCGCGGCATTTGACCAACTTCAGTCCAGTGCGAAAATTGAATGCTCCTCCAATGGTGAGAGCAGAATATTCTCCCAGGCTGTGTCCGGCTGCAACCGTGGGAGTGAATCCTTTATCAAGGAGTAATTTCCCAAGAATCACACTCACAACATAAATTGCAGGCTGAGTATATTTTGTCTGTTTCAGAATTTCTTCTGGCCCATTGAAAGAAATATCCTGGATGTCACAATCCAAAATATCATTCGCAAGATCATAATATTTTTTCCCCAGTTCTGATTTCTGGAAAAGATCAAAACCCATACCAATTTTTTGGGATGCTTGTCCCGGGAATAGAAATGCAGTATTCATAAATTTACCCCCAGCGCAGAAGCATACTGCCCCATGAGAATCCTGCTCCGAAAGCGGAAAGCAAAATTAAGTCACCATTTTGAATGACACCATCTTCCACCGCTTCATCCAGGCCGATAGGGATAGTGGCTGCTGTTGTATTTCCATACTTATTGATATTGATAAGTACCTGTTTTTCTGTAAATCCACATCGCTGGGCTGCAGCATCTATAATCCTCTTGTTAGCTTGATGGGGAATAAATAATTTAATTTTCTCACAAGTCAACCCATTTCTTTCTAGAATTTCTAAACAAACATCAGCCATTTTTTTTACTGCAAATTTAAAAACGGTTTTTCCTTCCTGTTTGAGATAATGCAATTTTTTATCCACTGTATCGTGGGAAGCAGGGAGGAGACTTCCTCCCGCTGGCATGTGAAGATATTTTCCGCCGGATCCATCAAGAGACAAGATAGAATCCATTACGCCATTTTCTTTTTTTGAGGACTCTAATAATACGCCGCCAGCACCATCACCAAACAGAACACAGGTATTTCTATCGGTATAATCCAGTATTGAGCTCATTGTATCAACACCGATAACAATTGCTTTATTGTATTTACCTGATTCAACGAGTAGCCTGCCAGTTTCCAAAGCATAGAGAAATCCTGTACACGCGCCGGAAAGATCAAAACCCCAAGCCTTGTGAGCACCGATATTATCTTGAACTAAGGCAGCTGTCGCGGGGAATAACATATCTGGTGTGACCGTAGCGATGATGATCAAATCGATGTCTTCGGGGGAGGTCTTGGATTTATGTAATAATATTTTAGCCACTTTTGTAGCCATAAAAGAAGAGGTCTGTCCCTTTTCAACAACGTGTCTTTCAGCAATACCTGTTCGGGTTCGGATCCACTCATCACTTGTTTTGACCATTTTTTCAAGGTCGAAATTAGTCATGATTCGTTCAGGAACATACCGGGCTGTAGTGGTTATTACTGCCTTCATTTAATTAAGTTCTAAATAGTTAGAAATACTGTTTTTGGTATCTTCGATTAGATTTTCATCTATACATTTTTTTGCAGCTAGGATAGAATTTTTTATGGATTTATACCCTGCACTTCCATGGGCAATAATGGAAACACCATTTACACCTAAGAGGGGAACTCCTCCATGCTCTTCGTAGTCGTAGTTCTTACGGATATCCTCAAAGACTGGTTTTAGTAAAAAAGCACCAAATTTATAGGAAAGTTTCTCTTTTATCTTCGTCCTAATTTCTGACCCAAAAAAATCTATCCAGCTTTCTGCAAATTTAAGAAGGGTATTTCCAACAAAACCGTCACATATAAGAACATTTGCTTCACTGTTCAGCAAATTTCTTCCCTCAATATTTCCAACAAAACCAGGAAGATTATCTTTAAATATTTTGTATGCTTCCCGGTAAAGGTCACTTCCTTTATTTGATTCTTCACCAATATTTATTAAGCCGATCTTTGGATGTTTGCACCCTTCGATATGATCAAGGTAGTGGGAGCCCATTGTGGCGAATTGGAAGAGGTGAAATGGTTTTGCATCAGGATTTGCACCCACATCGCAAAGAATTTTTCCACCCACATTGGTTGGGATATATACCCCAAGGGCTGGGCGCCGAACACCGGGAATCCTTCCAAGAATCAGAAGAGACGCAGCTAACACAGCACCTGTATGACCGGCACTGATAAATCCATTTGCTTTATTTTCTTTTACCATTTTGATTCCTTGTACAATGGAGGAGTCAGGTTTGGATTTCACTACAGTTGAAGCACGTTCTTGAATGATGATTGAATCTGAGCAATGATGAATTGAAAGCCTGGAGGGGAGAGGGGAAGAGAATTCTTTTCGGATGAGATCTTTGTTTCCCAGAAGTATTAATTTGACATTTTTCGGAGTGCATGACAATGCCTCTATAGCTCCTTTGATGACAGCAGTAGGAGCAAAGTCTCCTCCCATTGCATCAAGTGCAATTTTCATATATTTTGGAATTTACTCCGTAGCAGATACAACTGGACGACCACGGTAATACCCACAATTTGGACAAGCTCTGTGGGGCATTTTTGTTGAGTCGCACTGGGGGCAGTTAGTATAGGAAACAGGTGTGGACTTGTAATGGGTGCGGCGTTTTCGGCTGCGTGCTTTTGACTGTCTTCTTTTTGGTAATGCCATAGTTTATCCTTTAGATATTATTTAGTATATTATGTTACCTGACCATGCTTTCCAACACATCAAACGGAGTATCTGTTGAAATAGTAACACAATTACAGGAATTGTTATTTAAATTTAATCCACAATGAGGACATAATCCTTTGCAATCATTACTGCATAAATATTTCAAAGGGTCCTCAAGAAAAATGAAATCGTGGAAGACGTTTTTTAGGTCTATATCACTCATGGTATTTGGAAAGGGGATTACATCGATATTTTCATCTTTAATCAGATCCATATTGGATGTTAACCAGAGTTTAAAAGCAGGATTATGAACATCTTCGAATTTCTCTAAACATCGGTCACATGATTTAAGAAAGGAGAATACCAGGGAGCCTTTGAGCTTGAATCCTCCTGGAATAGATTCTGATGAAAGTCTACATATAATTATCTCTTTTCTGAATTCTAATCCTTTCAGATTCAGGGAACTTACCGGAATTTCAAAGAGTTTATCCGAAAAGCCTGCTAATAGTTCGCTTCTTAATATCTTCATTTATGGGATATGACTGAAGGTTACTTAGAGGGAATAGAATCTTTTCTGCTAAATGAAACTGCTGTTCTATTTATCCGAAGAAAAAGAAGTTTAATCCTCATCTGGTTTTTCTTCATCAGTCTCCGTTTCTTCGGAATCTGAATCTTTAGAATCTTCTCTATCAGGCGTCTCATCTGTCTCAAATTCTTCCTCTTCCTCCAGTTCATCTTCATCTTTTCGTTCCAATAGATTATCATCATCAGATTTCTTTTTAAAAATCACAAACATGATGGTTTCACCTACAGAGAGTATTGATAAACCATAGGAAATAACAGCAAGCACAAGCAAAAAGAGAAAAATTGCCAGAATTACACCGGCAACTGTTTCCGTACCGGATATGGATGCTAAATCAACATTAGTAGAAATGGCACAGCAAGAAGATACATTACCGACACAGCAGGATAGATTAGAGCCAAAGCTGCAAAATGAAGATGACAGTCTGCATACACTTTCAGGACAGATAATATTAGAAGCATATGAAACAATATTTGCCAGTTTTGTACCCATAAACCATGAGCAACCATAGACGCAGTTGATTAATTTGAATGCACCCAACCAAAAATATTTGAATATCCAAATACCTACATATCCAATTGGTAAAAGAGCCATATGATACAGGATTACCCGCCAGGGTTGAGACCAGGCGATGGAATAATTTTGGAAAACAGCTCCCATCGTATCTTCCTCGCAAGTAGCAACAATTGCTGGAGTGTAGGTGAGAGCAATGAAAAATACAATCGCTGAATAGATCGTAAAAATAGCTCCAAAGAAATAGAAAAGATATGGAATGACAAACAGAAATTCACCCACGTAGGGAATCTTGCCAAAAAGGGCAAAAGTCATAGCCCCTATGAGAAAAAAGACGATGATCAAAAGCAATGAAACTGAAGTAAAAATAACGGGATGCCAGTGTTTCTTTACAAAAGAACAGGCATCACCGGAAGAGAAAAATTCATTGCCCTTTAATTGTTTGTATGTGACTCTGGCAACTGCTGTGCAGGAGAGTGATACGGTAAAGAACCATATTGCTACACCAGCTAAATACACTATCCAGGCAAAACATGATGCCTCATTTCCAAATAAGCACGGATACAGTCCATAATCAGACCAAGCCTGTGAAAAGTTTATACCAGCTAATGCAAATGCTACATAAGTCAAAATCCAGTAGGACACATATCCAACAATGTTACCTACAATAAATATCCAGATTTTCTTTCCGCTTAGAGCGAGTCTAGGGGCACGAAAAATGTCTCGAATATCAAAATACAATTTCATTGGACCCATAATATTGTTCTCCTTTTAGATATTTTAGTTATTCGTTTCGAACATTGTCAACCCATGTGGGGACACTCTTAGTTGTAGAGATGGTTGTGGCTAAAGAAACGGCGGTATCATAGTTATCATAACTTCCAACTCGTACGCGATACCAGAATTGATTCTTCATTTTAATAAATGATTTTTCAATATAGGCATCATATCCAATTTCAATAAATTCAGAGGCAATGGCTTTAGCTTCATTAAATGATTGTTTTGAACCTATTTGAACAGTAAAACGTTTTTTATTGGAAGAAGCAGCGGGGCCTGATTTGGATTTTTTTGTACTCGTATTTTTGATGGGCTGCTTTTTTGGTTCGGATTTTTTTAAAACCGGTTTCTGACTTATCTTTTTCACTGGCGGTGAAGGAGGAGGTGGTGGACTTTCTATTACAGACTTGTCCTCTTCTTCAATTTTCTCTTGAAGCCATGCATCAATATCGTTACTGCTGGACACAACCTCTATCACTTGATCACCATTCTCCTGATCTTCTGCAATTAAATTAGCTGAAATGTTAAATGGAAAAGATTGAACAGATAATTCATCATTATATTGAGAGATAGATACTTGAAAGATATAATTCCCTTCCACATCTGGTATGAAAGTCATCACTGAATTGTCTGTATTAAATATGAGATTTTTCTTGGAAAGATTACTTGCATCTGGTTGAGCGATAATAGACCATTGAAAGTCAAAGGAACCATTTTCTTCTGGATGGATTGCATTAATTGTATGGAAACTGCCCACAATTCCTTCCTCTCCTTTTTCACCACATGCTTGAGCAATTAATAATAAATAGGATACTAATATTACTAAAAACAGTTTATTCAAAGATTGAATGATCATTTTTTATTAATTATACATGCAGAATTTGAGAGGATAAAAGGGGAAATGCAATTTGAATTACAGATTTATTTATTCCCAATAAGTTCCGCTTCTGAAAAGAAAAAGGCTATTTCTTGTATTCCATTCTCATCGGAATCTGACCCATGAACAGCATTTTCACCTACGTTTTTTGCGAATTCTTTTCTGATTGTCCCCTCATTTGCTTCTTCTGGATTCGTCGCTCCAATTACTTTACGCCATGAATCTACAGCATTTTCTTTTTCCAATGTTAAAACAATGCAGGGACCGGAGGACATAAATTGGGTTAATTCCTCAAAAAATGGTTTTCCTGTATGAACAGCGTAAAAGCCTTGTGATCGTTGTAAAGACATTTTTATTTGTTTCATTCCGAGTATCTTAAAATCTTCTTGAATTATTTTATCCAGTATTTTTCCTGTATACCCAGCGTTCACTGCATCCGGTTTAATAATTGCCAAAGTACGAGTTATCATTATTTTTTATCCAAAATTATGATTGAAGTGCTTTTAACATAGTGATACCAATCTCTGCAGGACTGTCTGCAACATGAATACCCGCTGACTTCAGAGCGTTTATTTTTTCTTTGGCAGTCCCTTTCCCACCGGAGATAATAGCGCCAGCATGCCCCATTCTACGGCCAGGAGGAGCTGTTTGTCCTGCAATAAATGCGACAACCGGTTTTGTGAAATTATTATCTAAAACCCATTGTGCAGCTTCTTCCTCCGCAGTACCGCCAATTTCACCAATGAGGACTACTCCCTCAGTTTCATCATCATCAGTAAAGAGAGCCAACATATCAATAAAAGTTGTACCGATAATTGGGTCACCCCCAATACCAATTGAAGTCGATTGTCCCAGCCCGGCGGAGACCAGCTGATGAACAGCTTCATAGGTCAAAGTTCCTGACCTGGAAATAACTCCAATATTTCCAGGCTCATGGATAAATCCTGGCATAATGCCCACTTTTGCTTTCCCAGGAGAGATAACACCGGGACAATTTGGGCCCACTAACCTGGTGGGGAGATCTTTCAGTTCATGATTCACCTTCACCATATCGCTGGTGGGGATGCCTTCCGTGATACAAATGACTAAATCCATGCCTGCCCTGGCAGCTTCTAAAATTGCCGCCGCTGAGAAAGCAGGGGGAACAAAAAGAACAGAAGTGTTTGCATCAGTGGCATCTTTTGCTTCTTTAATAGTGTTAAATACCGGTACTTCTAACGCTTTTTCCCCACCTTTACCTGGAGTGACTCCAGCAACCAGATTGGTACCGTAATCCCGAATTTGCTGTCCGTGGAAGGTGCCTTCCTTGCCCGTGATTCCCTGAATGATTAAACGTGTATTGTTTCCTACTAGCACGCTCATTGGTGACCACCGGTAGCAGCGGAGACTGCTTTTTCTGCAGCATCCTGTAAACTGGTAGCGACCAGGAATTCCAGGGATGAATTATTTAAAAGCTCTGCAGCCTCTTTGGCATTTGTACCTTCAAGGCGTACTACCACAGGAATTGTCACATTCACAGTGTCCATTGCATGGATGACACCTTGAGCAACCCGGTCGCACCGGACAATTCCACCAAAAATATTAATAAGGATTGATTTCACATTCGGATCAGAAAGAATGATCTTGAAACCATTGGCAACTGTTTCTGCATTAGCAACACCGCCTACATCCAGGAAATTTGCAGGTTCACCACCCGTGAGCTTGATTATATCCATGGTTGCCATCGCTAACCCCGCACCATTTACCATACAGCCTACGTTGCCGTCCAGATTAATATAATTTAGGTTATATTGACTAGCTAAAAGCTCTGCAGGATCTTCTTCACTCTTATCCCGGAGCTCCAGGAGTTCCCTGTGGCGAAACAACCCGTTAGAATCAAGGTTCAGCTTGGCATCCAGGGCAATAACCTGTTCCTGGCTGGTTACTACTAACGGATTGATTTCCAAAAGAGAGCAGTTCAGATCGCTGAATACATTCCATAAAGAAGTGAAGATATCTACAGCTGAGGAAATCTGGACATTAGCCAGTCCTAATTTTACAGCTAATTTTCCCCCCTGTTTTTCGGTAAATCCGTTTTCAGGGTTAATCCACTCTTTAATAATCTTTTCTGGAGTTTCGGCTGCAACCTTTTCAATTTCAACACCACCTTCAGTGGATACCATAAACACATATTGTCTGGCAGCCCGGTCCAGCACTATGCCTGCATAGAGTTCCCGTTGGATATTTACACCTTCTTCAATGAGAAGGCGCTGTACTTCTTTCCCTTCGCTTCCGGTCTGGTGAGTAACCAGGTTCATTCCCAGTATTTTGCTGGCTAATTCTTCTACTTCCGCTCTGGAATGGGCCAGTTTCACTCCGCCGCCTTTTCCTCTGCCTCCAGCATGAATTTGTGCTTTTACCACTACTGTTTCCGTATTGAGTTTGTCGTAGACTTCCAGCGCTTCTTTTACGGAAAAAGCCGGATATCCTTCAGGTACAGTTACGTTGTAGCTGCGGAAGAGATCTTTTGCCTGATATTCGTGAATTTTCATGCTGTCGGTAAATTTTCAGGGAAAATAGTTGTACCTGCCTGGTTATTCATCGCTTTTGTAATATTTTGTATATTTGTGATAACTGCCTTGCTTCCGCCGTGTTTCAGAAAATGAACAGCAGACCGAATTTTTGGGCCCATACTTCCTTTTTGAAAGTGTCCTTTCTCTTCGTATTGTTTTGCTTCTGTAGCGGTCATTTGAAGGATGGGCTCTTGTTGTTGTGTTTTAAAATGTAAATAGACCTGGTCAATATCGGTAATAATATAATACTCCCGGGCTCGAATTACCCATCCAAGTTTTGCAGCTGTAAGATCTTTATCAATCACTGCGTCCAGTCCTTCAAGTTTGTGGTCTTTATCGTTGTAGACAGGAATGCCCCCACCACCTGCGGCCAGGACGATGGTTCCTTTTTCTACAAGAGTGCGGATGCTGATGCCATGCATGACGTATTCTGGATCAGGGGAGGGGACCACCCGACGCCATTGACCAGGTTCCTGTTCCTTAATTGTCCATCCGAATTTTTTCGCAAGGGCTTCTGCTTCTTTCTTTGGATACCGATTCCCAATGTATTTGGTTGGGTTGAAAATTGACGGATCATCTTCATGTACCCGCACCTGTGTAACAAGTGTAACCACTTCCCGATCAACTTTCTCATCCCTCAGAGCATTTTGGAGGGATTGCTGGATCATATAACCGATTGTGCCCTGTGTTCCGGCTACGCAAACACCTAATGGAAGAGGAGGGACAGTGTTGTGAGTTAAATCCATTCGCAAAAGTTCATGGCCTACCTGTGGCCCATTTCCATGCGTCAGGCAGATATTATACCCTCTCCGGACAAATTCCATGATTTCTACCATACTTTCCCGTGTATGTAAAAATTGCTCAGCAATTGTACCCGCTTCCCCTTTTGGAGATAAAGCGTTTCCGCCCAGTGCAATGAGGCATGTTTTCGTCATTAAAAATATGTTTTCAACATATCGGTTAAAGTTGGTTTTCCGATTTCCTGCAGGCTGTACGTAACTCTCACTGATGGCTGTTTGATGTTAATGATCCGGCGCAGATCGATGGGTGTACCAATAATGACAACATCGCAATCAGTTTTCGCGATAGTTGTTTCCAAATCCTTAATCTGCTCATCACCGTATCCCATGGCAGGGAGGAGGGTGCCAATATCCGGGTAATGATCAAATGTTTCCTGGAGTCTTCCTGTGAGATAGGGTCTTGGATCTACGGCTTCACTTGCACCAAATTTTTCTGCAGCGACCATACCAGCGCCGTAAGACATTTCACCGTGGGTCAGGGTTGGGCCATCTTCCACAACAAGGGCTTTTTTCCCAAAGATAAGGGAAGGATCTTCAACCTTGATGGGTGAAGCACAATCGA
>DPYO01000180.1:20178-20447 GCA_003535775.1 Fidelibacterota bacterium
ACTACCACATCAGCCATAAGCAGGTTCGTCTCACCGGGATAGTATGCCAGTTCATGCCCAGGACGATGTGGATCTGTTACTACAATTAACAAGTCAGACTTGTAAAACGGCATGTCATTGTTTCCACCATCCCAGAGGATGATATCAGCTTCTTTCTCAGCTTCCCGCACAATGGCTTCATAATCAACCCCGGCATAGACAATTGTTCCGGTGCTGATATGGGGCTCATATTCTTCCATTTCTTCAATTGTACAATCATGTTTTTTCAG
>DPYO01000180.1:20845-22647 GCA_003535775.1 Fidelibacterota bacterium
CTGCCACTTTTTTTCCGCTGTTTTTCAGGATTTCTGCAACACGGCGGGTGGTCTGGCTTTTTCCGCATCCTGTACGAACGGCGCACACAGAAATTACAGGCTTGGTTGACTTTATCATGGTAGGACTGCCACCCAGCACCTTGAAATGTGCCCCGGCAGCCATCACCTTTGAAGCTTTATGCATCACATCTTCATGAGAAATGTCAGAATAGGAAAAAACAACTTCCTCGATGTCCAGATCCTTAATGAGTGATTCAAGTTTACTTTCATCATGAATGGGGATTCCATCCGGATAGAGATCACCTGCCAATTCATGAGGATACACCCTTCCTTCGATATCAGGGATTTGAGTAGCAGTGAATGCTAACACATTATAGAGTTCACTGGATCGGTACATCACGTTAAAATTGTGAAAATCCCTTCCAGCAGCGCCCATAATTATTGTATTAATACGTTTCATTGTGTTCCTTTCAAATTTTTTTGTTAGATGGTAGAGTAATTAAAAAGAAGGATGGTTTTTAACTGAAACCAAAGTGTTGCCTGAAAGCTATAATTTGGAAAAAATATTTTTTCATTTCTCTTCCATGAAAGGATACCTGTAATCTTTTGGCGGTTCATAGGTTTCTTTGATGGTTCTTTGGGAAACCCAGCGGACAAGGTTGAACATGGACCCAGCCTTATCGTTGGTCCCGGATGCACGACCGCCGCCAAATGGCTGCTGTCCAACCACTGCACCTGTGGGCTTGTCATTGATATAAAAATTACCTGCGGAATGATTGAGGGCTTTTGATGCTTGCCTGATGGCCTCCCGATCTTTTGCAAATACTGCTCCCGTAAGAGCGTAAGGGGAGGTTGAGTCTACCAATTTCAATGTTTTGTCCCAGTCTTTAGGATCGTAAATATAAATAGTAAGGACCGGGCCGAAAATTTCTTCTTCCATAGTTTTAAAATTGGGATCTGTGGTTACAACTGTAGTGGGTTCAATAAAATAGCCGGTGGAATCATCATATTTCCCGCCAGAGATAATCTCAGCATCTTCAGCATTTTTTACATAATCAATATAGCCGCTAATCGTATCAAAAGCGGACTTATCAATCACAGCATTCATGAAATTAGTAAAATCTTCCGGGTCACCCATTTTGATGGTAGCAACCTGTGAAAGATATTTTGTTTTTACACCATCCCAAATAGTGTTGGGGATATAGGCACGGGAGAGAGCGGAACATTTTTGTCCCTGGAATTCAAAGGCACCCCGAACCATGGCTGTGGCAAGCCCATCTACATCGGCAGTCTTGTGGGCAATACAGAAATCCTTTCCGCCTGTTTCTCCCACAATCCGCGGATAGGATATGTAGTTTTCAATGTTGTTTCCTACTGTGGTCCACATATTCTGAAATACTGCTGTGGAGCCGGTAAAATGAACCCCAGCCAGTGCAGGATGCCCCATCACCATTGGGCCCACTGTTGACCCTGAACCTGGAATAAAATTTATGACCCCATCCGGCAGACCTGCTTCCTTAAACAGTTTCATGAGAAAATAGGCGGGATATACAGCGCTGGATGCTGGTTTCCAGAGCGCTACATTACCCATGAGGGCTGGAGCTGTAGGCAGGTTCCCTGCAATACTGGTAAAATTAAAGGGAGTCACTGCAAAGACAAATCCCTCCAGAGCTCTGTGTTCCGTACTATTTTTCATCCCATCAGGGGAATACATGGGCTGGTGCTTATATAATTCCTGGGCGAACCAGGCATTAAAATTCCAAAAATCGATAAGCTCACAGGCTGAATCGATTTCCGCCTGG
>DPYO01000225.1 GCA_003535775.1 Fidelibacterota bacterium
AATAGTTCCCTCATCGCCTGTTCTTTTCTTCCTTTCAAGTATTTCATTAAATGAGGTGACAGTGAAATATCCATTGCCTCAAGAGAAAGGAGTTTTTCCCCTATGAGTGAATTAAGAATTATTTTTTTATGAATAATATTGTCACCTCTGCAATAGGCGGGTCGGACTGTATATTCCGATCTCTTGATAAATTCGTCCACCGTGATGATTTTATCACCAATTTTTGCAATGATATTGTTTTTTGGTATTTCTATTGGTGAACGGGAAATATCATTGGCTTCTTTACCGCAGGTGTATAATAAAAGAAGTGTAAAAAATATGATCCTAGTGGGATACCTAGTCATTTCAATGACCGATTTTATTCAGAAAAAAACTAATGTTATACTAAAAGATATATCCCAGAGTATATTGATGCATGTTACCCAGCATTCCCATTGTCTTAAATCCATAATCAATTTTCACGGTTTGATTTCTACCCAGATTTATTTTTAATCCACCTCCGTATGTTAAACCATACTGTGCATTTTCCACCGTTATTGTTTCATTCTCACCCGAATCAAAGTTCAGTTCTTCAAAGTTGATTTTGTTTGTTCCTTTTAAGCCTATTCTTAAAAACAGGCTTGTTCCGCCTGGGATGCGATACTCATACTGACCCCCTAAATTGATAGATTCACTGTTATTGTTTGGATGTAGTGCATCAATAGACAAGGTAAGGACCTGAGATGACGAATAAAGAGGTTGTATTGATACACCGATCCTGAACAGTAAAGGCAGTTCCCATCCGTCTGTCTTAAATTGCCCGGGGACATTTGCGAAATTCCCGTAATCATCTGTAATATCGATAGGATTCAGAAGATCCATTCCATCATATTTCATGCGTGTTCCGTAATTTGATATACTCATTCCGATTTTTAAGCCATTATGGCGGTCCCCTGTGACAGAGAAAAATTCTGTATCGACTATCACACCTAAATCTAATGCAAAAGCACTTGCGCTGGTGTGCCAGATACTTGAAGATATATATTTGGCAGTAACACCAAATGAAAACCAGTTCACGATCCTTCGGGCGTAAGAAATACCCAAAGCGTATTCATTCGCAGTGTATAATTCACCGGTACCATCGGGCTGATCGACCGTGGTCACTTCTTCATCTCCATAATCAAGATAATTTATGCTGAATGCCAATGTGCCTATCCGGGGCAGTTCGAAACCAACCCCTGCAAACACGTTATTGATGCCTACAATCCATGGCTGATACAGGAACAATGTTTCCCTGTTTCTGATTGCGGATAAACCGGCAGGATTCCAGTACACAGCGCTCATATCACTGGCAAGACTCACATAGGCACCGCCCATGGATGACCCAGCGCTCCCTAAATCTATTTCAAGAAAATTGGCAGCTGTTGTACCGTTTCTGTTCACCGGGAATACCATATTTATTGCAAGGAGCAGAGTGAAACATAGATGTGAAATGGCTCTTTTCATGATCATTGATTATTTAATGACAGCAAATTTTCCTATCTTTTCCTGCCCTTCGAGACCGGGGATATCTGACTTAACATGATAAATGTACATTCCTGCGGCGATCTCAAGTCCTTCATTGGTTAGAAGGTCCCACTCTACCTGACCATTATCAATAGAATTATTCACTTGTATGCGGTCAACCAACACACCGCTGACAGTAAAGATATGTATGGTACATCGCATGGGAAGATGCGTGAATATCAGTTTTCTTCTTTGGTTATATTTTGTATTAAAAATTGCCTCCTCCATTTTATTCGTTCCTACATATGGATTGGGGACTACTTTTATATTTTTCATAACATTATTGTGGGCAGATGGGCTAACCGTATCAGGAGCATGGGTAGTAAATCGAATTGTATCCGTGCTCCAGAAAGGCCTTTCAAATTCGATTAGAAATTCATCCCCTGTCAAAGGATAATTTTCAAAATTATCCGAAGGATCATCCGAAAAAATAATTGAAAAGTTGGTGTGAACCCATTCAGTGCTGTCTTCCCCTGTGTCCGTAGTCACTATTTTGATTCTACCCACAAGTATTTTATCCCCAAGTTTATCATAAATATTGTTTCCATTCAGGTCTTGCACTGCCATATCAAGAGTATCATCCAAAAATAAATTATACACATAAAAATCAAAATTTCCGCTGATCACTTCTATTGGATTCATTTGTTCATCAACGATTGTAACAGATGTGTCGATTGTCAGGTTTGTTACAGTGGTGGTTGTATCTCCTGTCCAGTTAATGGAATAATTCCATGGCTCAATCTTGGACAATTGTTTATTAAAAAATAAGTCTATATTTGCCAGGCCAGGGTCCCCTTCATTGATCCATTCTCCTTCTTCATCCACTACTCTTGCCGTGTCAACATTTCCATTTATTCGAATGTTCACACCTTCAAAAACATCTGTCGTGATTTCCTTGTGAGGGTTTAAGGTCCAGTAATCATATGATGATCCTATGGTTTCATAAATCAGGTTTTCTCCGGGAAAATCATTTACCCACCCTTCCAGTGGTTTTTCATCATAGACAAGGCTGGTGTATTGTTTTTCCCATAAACACATAGGTATAGCATCACAATCCTGTTCATTATCAAACTCTTCACAGTCACTATTATTTGTACAGCTGGATTGCACTAAATAATCATCAAAGAATGTTTCCCCAACAAAGAGTGGATCTCCATCAAAGACAAATGTACTATCCTCACTTACTGTTAAAACAAATTGAACATCATTTATTATACTTGCTGTTCCACTGCAATCTGTATTATCAAAATATTCTATTCTATCAGAATTCCACGTTCCAACTTCAACTAGGCCGCCACCGCCATAAAGAAAAATAGCTTTAGAACAGGAATTGTCATTGAGGAATGTAAGGTTTACAAGCCCTGGGAAATTCCACTCTCCATAAATCGTTAGGCTATCTGAGGTCCCACTAAGAAAATGTAATAAAATTCCACTGCCGGATATATTTTCAAAGACACCCTCCGAAAATTGAATTTCTGACCAATCACATCCAGAATCAACACACACTGTAGCATCACCAGCGAATTCGGAACAGCTTTCAGATATACAACTCAGATCTATGGGAGGATTTAATACTTTATATACAGACAATCCATCTGCAGTTATATAATTTTCTCCGTCTGTATCATTACTGAATGTAATAAAGTACTCCTGGTCATCAATGACAGCACCCGGTGCGAATATTTCTACAGACACATCTCCTGTACCCAATATATTTCCTTCCTGATCAATGCTGCGTTCAATATATCCTGCTGAAGGAGCTGCCGGCGTAACCACCGCCACATTAGGCCCGGTACTGGTCACATTTTCGTTCTCATCCAGTTCAATAATAGCGTTGTTCTCTGACGGAGGAATTCCTGATTCAATCTGGGAATTCGGAGCTAGGCCGTAATCATAGGCAACAACAGCATAATAATAGGTGACCCCGTTTTGTACATCAGTATCAACATACTTGTGTTTTATTCCCGTATCATCCCCTAAATAATAGGATGTACCAAAAACAGGTGCCCAGTCAGAAAATCCTGTGATCCCATCAATCTTATCACACTGAAATAGGGGTTCATAGAACATTGGATTCCCAAACCCGTCTGTGATGATCTGGGCATCCTTCAGGTATTTATCCGTTGACCGATAAATTTTATACCCTTCAAAATCATACTGAATTGAATCGGGAAGAAAAGGATCCCGGCTGAATTCAGAAATGTTATTCCAGGTAAGTATTACTTTATTGTCACCTGCCTCTGCAGTAAGAGTTGGTGCAAGAGGGGGCTGGGCGAATCGGTAATCACTTTCGTAGATCAATTGAACCGTTTTCTTCAATTCAAATAACGCAGTTGCTTCTTGGGACTGTCCTCCAGGCAGACCTGTAAGATTATCAAATGAATGAAGCTCTGCCATGGAAATATGCTCAAACTGATTTTTTGACAATTGAAACTTACCAGATGCAAATAGTTCTACCAAATTGGAAGATGATGCATTGTACTGCATCAAAAGGGTATCCTGCATCATGTCCCACATAACATCATCATTTTTAAACCATTTGGTTTCAGGGCTTGGTGTATGGGAGTCAATTCGAAATAGTTGGAAAGTCGTTAGTCCAAGCATATCCGATTCTGAAACATCTGTGGTTGCAAAATTGGGTTCACTGTTTTTCAGCCCATCAGTGCTTGGCCTTCCATCGCACTCCGTACCGTCTGCATCAGGGCCATTATAATTAACATCATTTGGACCGACACCATCCAATCCAACGTCATCATTCACCTGGATGCAATTACCCTGTTCATCAAAAACAGGAAATTTCCAATCCTGGTCTTCATCACCTTCATAATGATCCTTCAAATCATTATCTGTCAACCCATAGAAATCAAGGAACTGTTGGAGATCGTATATCCCGTCATAAGGTCCAATCAATTGTCCGGCATCATTTGTTCTTTCTTCATTCAAGAGGCCGTCGTTATCATTGTCAGTATCATCGTAGGCAATACCAGGACTTTCTAAAAATGCGAATCCCATAATGCCGGGCGTGCTGCCGGCAAATCCTACACCATCTTCATCCCAGGAATAGGACAGGTCAAGATCTGTTTCAAAGTATCCGTATTCATCATCAGCATTTTCTCCCCCAATAGCATTGTCCACCCAGTATCCAAAGGCAGCCTCGGTGATATCGTGTTCAGATACATTAAAGATATTGTATTCCCAGAACAGGGCATCCCGTACCAATGGATTATTCCACTGGAATGCTCTTGCAGCCACCCGCAGTCCAAGTCCACCCCAGGGCAGTCCTGGCTGTACCGATGCCGACCCCTGAATAAGCCTATCTGGTCGGGGATAATACTCAAAGGATTCCGTTGGAATACAGGATGAATCGCAGTATACATTGCAACTGTCAATATTTGTATATGGACCTAAACAGGATTCCGGACTAGTATTTCCTGAGTAGATCCATTTGTTTTGTAAATATTCCTGGTCCTGGGCATCATTGGCTACAAAATACGTTTCAAGGTCAGCATATTTTACTCCCCTGCCAAATCGTCCGTCCCATTCGTTCTCCCATTGTTTATCCGATCCTGTATAGGGCCATCCTCCCACGGGCCAGCTGTTCGGATCATCACTCATGGCAGGATAATTTTGTGATGGATTAAAATAACCTTCAACCGGCTGGAGGGTCCAGTTAACTGTTCCTGCATCATTATGATCAACCTCTTCCCGATATTCAGTTTGCAGGAAATATGCTTCGTGCAAAGTTTCCGGTTCAGAAAGCAAGGAGTTTGCAATCTCTAATGGATCATCTATGACAATGGTATCCAGAGTGGTGGAGTCCTGGTCATTGTGAATGTATACCTTGGCTCCGATCAGCAAACCTATCCCGTCCACCATCCTGGTACCAGTTGGGTCGTTGGGCCAGATCGATACATCACTCAATCCACCAGGTTCCCAGTTGGATAACTGAGTTGTGTTCTTGAAATAAAGCAAAATACGGTTGCCATCCATGCGGGCATCACGGATATTTGAGGGGTCTCCAGCAGGATCATCCGGACCTTCATAGATCAACTGAGCTGAAACAACCTGAAAAATAAAAAGTGTGAAGAGCGGGAATATATTTTTGAACATTACAGAACTATA
>DPYO01000117.1 GCA_003535775.1 Fidelibacterota bacterium
CACATCCAAGTGGTCTTGTTGCAGTTGGCTTACATCCCACACCTATTCCTTACTGTGATGTTGTGACGAGCACGACACACAAAACACTTCGAGGCCCTCGTGGTGGTATAATTATGATGGGGAAAGATTTTGAAAATACATGGGGAAAAATTGCGCCAAAGTCAGGCAGAGTTAAAATGGTGTCAGAATTAATTGATTCCACAGTTATGCCCGGAATCCAAGGTGGTCCGCTGATGCACATTATAGCAGCAAAAGCAGTTGCTTTTGGTGAAGCATTAAAACCTGAATTCAAAATCTATACAAAAAATATTATTCATAATGCGCAAGTCATGGCGGATGAATTCCTGAAACTTGATTATCAGTTAGTTTCAGGGGGCACGGATACTCATGTGTTGCTAATTGACTTATCCAATAAAAATATCACTGGAAAAGCTGCAGAACTTTCCTTGGGGAATGCAGGAATCACTGTTAATAAAAATATGGTTCCATTTGATGAAAGAAGTCCCTTTGTTACTAGTGGTATTCGTGTGGGTACACCTGCGATTACAACTAGGGGAATGGGAGAATCCGAAATCCGGCAGATTGTTCATTGGATAGATGAAGCTATATCTGATCCCGAAAATGAAGTAGGATTAGCACGTATTAAATCAAATGTGAACGAACTTTGTTCAAATTTTCCTATTTACGTTCATTAACCTAAAGTGTAAGACCAATGGGTCGAATTTTAATTCATCTATCTGTCATTTTATTTTGTTCCAGTTGCGTTCCGCGAACATTAATTGTAGACCATCCGAAGATTGTTTCCCTGTATTTTGAAAAAAAAATTAAGTCTTTGGAAAGAAAAAAAAGCTTGTCTACCGATCAGAAAAGACTTCTTCTAAAAACAAAAGTAGAATATGGCTTTGGTGTTCTTTTGGAAGAAAGTGATCGCATCTTAGATGATGACTACAATTTAGGTGTGAAAAAGTCACAGGAAGCTCATATCGTTTTTAGTGATGCGAAAAAGGTAGGTAATTCCATTTTAATCATATCATATCCAAAATTAGACTCCTGGCTTTCCGGCGAAACCGATTTACAATTTAAAATTAATGATGTTAGTGATCTATATTGGTTAGCGGCTGCTTACGGAGGCGCTATAAAATCCAGTCGTGGTAACCCCTTTGATGTTGTAAACTTACCGGTAGTAAAAAAATTGCTGATAACAGCCATTGCCTTAGATCCAAAATGGGGAAAAGGTGCTCTCTATTCAGCCATGATGAGTTATACATCTTCACGGCCGGATCTATTTGGTGATGCTTTAATTGATTCTGTTTCTTCTTTTTATGCAAAGGCATTGATCGCGTCAGACAGCCTTGATGCAAGCCTTTTTGTCTCATATGCTGAATTAATTGATAAAAAATTTCAAAATAGAGATGCGTTTGAGGAAAAGCTCGATTTAGTCCTAAATATGGACGTAGAAAAAGATAAAGATTTTAGATTAAGTAATATTATAGCACAGGAGCGGGCGAAATGGTTATTATCCAAGACAGACGAGATTTTCTTCGAATGAAACGATATTTACTTATTTTAGTATTATCAGTCTCGCTGATGTACGGGAGAAAAGTTGTAGTAAAAATGGCAACCCTGGCACCAGAAGGTACAGATTGGCATGGAATGCTAATCGAAATGGGTCAAGAATGGAAAAAAGCAACAGATGGTAATGTACAACTTAGAATTTATCCTGGTGGCGTTTTAGGGGATGAAAGGGATATGGTTCGTAAAATGAGAATTGGGCAGATCCATTCAGCTGGTATTACTACGGAAGGATTAACAGAGATAGTTCCAGATTTTTCTGCATTCTATGTACCTTTAGCTTTTAAAGATAATGCAGATATTCAAGCCGTGCTCGATGATATGTATCCAAGCCTTGAAAAGAAATTAGAAGAAAAAGGGTTTAAACTTCTTTATTTAGCGGACCTTGGATGGGCATACTGGTTTTCCACCACAAAAGTTACTTCACCAACAGATTTAAAGGACAAAAGGATCTTTACTTGGGCTGGTGACTTCAAGTGGGCTGAAGTCTATAAAAAAGCGGGCTATAATCCAGTACCGCTTGCTTCAACAGATATTTTATCAGGACTTCAGACTGGGCTAATTGATGCCATGTCAACAATGCCACTTTATGCACTAGCTCAACAGGCTTTCGGAATAACAAACCATATGCTTGATTTAAAATGGGGAACCCTTTTAGCTGGCATTATTATTGATATAAAAACGTGGAATCGTATTCCTGAAAAATATCATGAAGATATAATTTCAATTGCGAATTCCGTACGGGAAAAACATCAACAGAATAATAAAAACGCTGAAAGGCAGGCAATAGATGCCATGAAACAATATGGATTAGTCATTCATCAACCGACCCCTGATGAAGTCATTCTCTGGCAGGAAGAAGTAAATAAAATGGAACCATATCTGAGAGGTAATATTATTCCAGCAGATATATTTGATCGTGTTATAGAACTCACCCGGGATAAATAAACTATCCGTATGAAATCTCAGTCAAAGATTAATCATGTTGTCAACCGACTCAAATGGGGAGAAAATACCTTAGCTTTCGTTATTTTCGCTGCGATGACACTTTTGCCAGTTCTTGAAACAGGAGCGAGGTTTTTTAACACAAATAGTATTCCAGCTTCTCAAGTTCTTGTCCAGCATTTTACCCTGTGGATTGGATTCTTGGGAGCTGTTTTAGCAACAAGACAAAATAAATTGCTCGCTCTCACGAGAGAACCTTTGTTTGATGAGGCTGAAAAACCTCATTTAGGAA
>DPYO01000084.1 GCA_003535775.1 Fidelibacterota bacterium
TTCCAATAACGGCTCGGAAGGGTCCTCTAAATTCTTTAGATCGAGTCGGTGGTGTTTTACTGAATTCTAACGTCCACACATATTTAATTTCTTCCAGGCTTCCTGGGTCTATTCCAAACTCCCATTCAACCCATTCCAAACAGTTATGTTCACCGTCGCAAAGTTCCCATTCGTTTGTCAGTGTTAAATTATCACCAGATTTTTCGTAGACGTAAGCGATTTGGTATAACCAAGTTCCTTGCCCAGCACCGAAAAAATCATTTCCAGAAAACCATACATCTGTGAACCGGTAAGTGACAAAAATGGTGTCTCCGCTCACTTCCCATTCCGCAACTGTAGAATCAATATAGGAATTATTCCATCCGCTTGAATCATAGGGGTCTTCCCAAGTATAGGTTTCTACCCACCGACCACCATCTTCAATTGTAATAGACCAGGTACCGTAATCCCAGGATGTTTCACCCTTATTGCTGAATATCTCTGTTGGTGTATTGGCAGGAACAAAAATAGTGGCATAGGATAAGGTACCACCAAAATCCAAAGATTGGCCATCATCCAGTGTAAAGGATTGGGTCGGTATATTGAGTTCTTTTCCATCAAAGGTAAAATCGAATTCATCATTGAGTTCCATATACCGGCCATCTTCATAATAAACACCAAGATAATCTGTATAATAATGCTGATTATATAATGTGTCATAAGAGCCAGTACTATCATTCCAGATCACAACAATTGAATCAACATATTGATGAGAAAAATTATCCATATATGCAGATATCATAGGATCGCTCGGCATTTTATCAAATTGATACCAGTTATAGTTGCTCAGGGAGACTCCGGCCTGCCCACTGTTATTGTCTACCCATCCATGCATATATTTAATATCTTCATTTACAGCGCCACTTAATGTGATGGCACCCTTGGCTTCGGCCATTCGATCGATGAGTTCTTGATCCGAGTTTGTTGTAACAATCTGGGAGTAGTTCCAGGCGCTGAGGCTGTGCTCACCCACATCGGTGACAGATTTCCCTGCTGTATGGCGGTTCAGGGGCTGGGGCATGTACCAGGTGCCCATGAGTTCTTCGCCGGGGTTATTTTCTTTTTCACAAGAAAGAACACCGAATAATAGAGCAAGTAATCCGGTTAAGAAAATTAATTTTTTCATGACGACTCTCCAAGTGAGGATATTTTGGTAAAATTACACATTAATGACCATATATGCTTGTGATAGAAGTCACAGAAAATTCGAATTTTTGTTTAAGAAGAGGTATTGTTTTTATGCGCTTTTTCCCAGCACACTGGGAATAGAGAGTGATGGAGTGAATCCCCCTGTTTGTAATGTGATAATTCAGGGAATGGCGGTGATGTTTCTCCTGGTCTTTCTGCAAAGACCGCATCATCACCGATCCAGCGGGATGAAAAAGCGCGCCTGCGGGTTGAACTGTCCGGATTGCCTTTTCCAGAGTGGAGCGTTTTAAAATGAAACACAATGCAGTCGCCTAAATCCATATCCCAGGATAGAATATCATATTTTTCCCTATTTGCCTCAACATCAGGAATGGAATCAAAACTGCCTGGCGTATAATCATATTCCAAATTTGTCATGAATTTGAGGGGCATAAACATTTTTCCCATTGTGTGGGAACCAGCCACAAATTCTAATCCCGATTGTTTGGGTACAGGATCCAAAGGTAGCCAAATGCTGCAGACTTGTTCACCATCCACACAGTAATAGGGCTGGTCATGATGCCAGGGGGTCTGTTCAGATGTTCTCGGTTCTTTTACCAATACATGTTCATGAAATAATCGAATTACATTTGAATGTAAACTTTTCCCAGCTATTTCAGCTGCGGGAGAATGAAATAAAAAATCTTTATATTCATCAATCTTGTCCCAGTTACAATAATCGTCATAAAAATCACCCTGTTGGTTTTTCGGAGTATATTGGCAGGAAAATGGCCCCGGATCTTTCCTGTTTTTTTCAATACCGCTCCCCAATAAATCCAGCCATTTTTGATCAAAAACACCTCGAAGACATATGGCGCCGTTCCGTTGAAATTCATCAATGTGAGATTGACTAATCATCCTTGGTTAACCCGGCCATAAAAAGTTTGCTGTACTTCCGGACTATTCATAACACCTGGTTGGTCTTTATAACATAATGTGGCGACATAACGGGTTTTGCTGCCTATTGTTGGTGTAACTCTATGGAGTGAATAGAATCCGGCAAAGATCAAAATGTCCCCCGGTTCAACAGGCAAGGATAAAATACCCTTCTCATCCCCATTCAACACATCAGCTAATTTGGAATATTGGTCATTATCTTCATGTCGCAAGTTGGGGATACATTCAAAAATGCCACCGAAATCTGGTTTTTGAATCATCAGGGTAATGGTCACCTGAGATTCATCGTAATGCCATCCATGATTCTGTTCATTGCCCATTACATTAATGGTCAGGGCAGCCATAGGGTCTGCCATTTTGTAGAGTTTATGTCCAAGCACAGCAGATAAAAATTCTTTCAAGGGATCCCAATTGTATAATTGAGATAGTGCATGGGAAGGAGAAATAATATCATAGGGAATCGAGTTCAATGAGGTGGCCTGCAATTGCCGCCGGGGGTGATCTTTGGGTAATGATTTATCCTCATGATCTAGAAAGGGCGTATGTGTTTCACGGCAGGCATAGGATTGTTTGACCACTGAATCTGCTTCAGCCGTCATTCGATTTAATATATCTTCTTTTATAACACCTTTCATGATGGATGCACCATTTTCCCTTAGAGACTGTCCATGTTCATTGACCAATTGATGCCATTCAGGTGTACCACTTGGCGTCAGGGGATATGCATTCAAATCGATAAAATGATCGGGATTGTTGTTCATGGGACAGGAATATTAATTGTTTTATCCCTTGTGATGCTCA
>DPYO01000173.1 GCA_003535775.1 Fidelibacterota bacterium
AAGAATACGAACTGAATGGTTCAGAAGAAATTACTGTGAGTGGAGATGTAACCGGATTTTCCTTGGGCAAGGTTCCTGAGATTCCGTTGACATACTCTGTTTCACAAAATTACCCGAATCCCTTCAATCCGGTAACATCGATCAGATATGAAATCCCGGTGGAAAATTTTGTAACCATTAGCGTTTACAACGTAATGGGACAGAAAATAGCGGATCTTGTACATGAATTACGCCCTGCCGGATATCATCATACCACATGGAACAGTACAAATATGCATGGTGATCCTGTTTCCAGTGGCGTGTACATATTCACAGTTGAAGCCGGGAACTTTCGAATCGTGAAGAAGATGATACTTATCAAGTAAGAATTATTGATTTTGGGAGGCAATACTCGAATTTTGAAACTCTACTCAGTTTATCGTTTATTGTAGTATTGCCTCCTGTTTTTTCCGCAGAAAAGAAATATAAAATATAACGGAATAAAATATTGATATGTCCGTTAAACTAAGTACTTAGATAACACTTTAGTTTTCATCTTATTTTATTTAGTCTAAAATCTTATGCGAAATGTTCAATATAATATTAATTTTGGACCAACTTATCAAAACCTATTAATAAAATGAATATTAATCTAATTAAGAATACACTGTTTTTAATTTTATTGTGTCCGGTTCTGGTGTCCGGTGTAAATGTTACATTTAATGTGGATATGTCGCAGGAAGATGTTGGAGGTGAAGGTCCCACTTTGTGGATGGGATTTTTTTATCCTGACCCTGGTTTTATTATGACAGACGACGACGAAGATGGCGTATGGACATATACAGTAAATAATTTAGATACTGGAATATATACTTATAAATATAGAAATGGTCATTGGACAGAGTGGGATACTGGAAATGGTTGGGAAGATATGTCTGGCCAAGATTGTGCTGTTGGACCGTATAGTGACAGGGAGGTGGTTGTAGGCACCGATGATATGGTTGTTAATGGGTGTTTTGGATTTTGTATAGATGGTTTCTGCGGTGGGGATGATGATGGGGGGTGGGTTTTGGTATGGTCAGATGAATTCAATGGACCGGAAATTGATGAAAGTAAGTGGGGTTATGATATAGGTACCGGTGACTGGGGCTGGGGTAATGATGAAGCTCAATATTATACCAACAATTCAAATAATTCCTTTATAGAAAATGGAAAGTTAATTATACAGGCGCTTCTCCAGAATTATGGTGGAGCAAACTATACTTCTGCCCGTATGGTTACAAGGAACCAGGGTGATTGGACATACGGACGGATAGAAGTAAGAGCAAAACTACCTGGAGGTGTGGGTACATGGCCTGCGATCTGGATGTTACCTACAGATTGGGTTTATGGTGGATGGCCATATAGTGGAGAAATAGATATTATGGAACATGTTGGGTTTAACCCTGGGAATATTGTTGCAACAGCTCATTGTGAGATATATAATTGGTGGAATGGTATCCCTCCACAAAGTGGAGAATTAATGGTTAATGATTTTAACACAGAATTTCATGATTACATAATTGAATGGAAAGAAAACAGCATTAAATGGTATGTGGATGATGCGCATTATTTTACATATTCAAATAATAATCAAGGCAGTGCCTACTGGCCATTTGATCAGGACTTTCATTTACTGTTGAATATTGCAATAGGTGGTACCTGGGGCGGTCAGCAAGGCATTGATGACAGCATTTTTCCGGTACGTTTAGAGGTTGACTATGTAAGAGTTTATGAGCGATCGACAATACCACTAATAACACTGACACACACAGCTGGATGGAACATGGTAGGGTTACCATTAGTTGCTGAAAGTACGAATTCCCAGGATCTGTTTCCTGAATCCGTTAATGGCTCACTCTATGGTTTTAATGGGACATATTTAAGTGAAGATGACTTGGTCCCTGGTACAGGCTATTGGTTGAATTTTTTTGCTGATGGCAGTTCGGTCATTCAAGGAGAATCTTTCACCGAATTGACCATAGAGCTTTCAGAAGGATGGAATTTAATTTCAGGTATTTCAGATGAGATTCCCATTGGCGGGATAAATGATCCGGGAAATATTATAGTGGATGGGACAATCTACGGATTTCAGGAAGTATATGTAACTTCTGAGACGATAGAACCAGGGAAGGCATACTGGATCTATGCAAGTACGGATGGTGATATCACCATTTCAAGCGGTAGTCCTGCAAGAATAAGGTCTTCATTTACAGACCGTACAGCAAAAGCCAACAAACTCCGTTTCAATGGTAGCAATCTCTACTTTGGTGTGCCCATTCCGGAAGAAGAAATGCTCAGCTATCAGCTGCCGCCGAAACCACCGGAAGGTGCATTTGATGTGCGGTTTGCTGATAATATGAAAGTTGCTGAGAATTCAGGTACGATTGAAATAATGAACAACTCTGAACAGCTTGTGATTGCCTATGACATTAAGGACGATGCTGACTGGATCCTGTCAGGTGATGAAGAATACAGATTATCAGGTTCTGGAGAAATTGTTGTATATGGAAATATTATCGGATTTACCTTGAACAAAGTTACGGAAATTCCATTGGCTTATTCTGTTTTACAGAATTATCCAAATCCATTCAACCCGGTAACAACAATACGTTACGATCTTCCTGAATATTCACATGTATCAATAATAATATATGATCTTTTGGGCCGAAGAGTGACAACTCTGGTCAATAAAATTGAAGAGCCTGGATATAAATCTATTGTCTGGGATGGAACGGACAGTTTCGGTAAGCAAGTAAGTGCTGGAGTGTATTTGTACCAGATTAGATCAGGCAACTATACCAGGGTGCGTAAGATGGCACTGCTCAAATAAAACCTGACGATTGTAATCCTATTGAAGTGATACATAGAAGAATAACTTTTTTCTTACCTGTGGTTTTATTTATGTCTTTTTCTATTTGTGAAGAAAGCATATATGCCAATAAAATTCCTGAGGGAAACAATCACAACTTGGAAGGCTGGGAACTGGTTTGGAACGATGAATTTAACGGCGATGCTATTGATGACCAAAAATGGAATAAACTATTATGGAGACCTGGCTGGGTAAATAATGAGTCCCAGGCATACACAGACAGGGACACGAACCTTTTTATTCGAGATGGTAAACTGGTAATCCGTGGTTTGATTGAACCTGGATATTCTGGAATAGATTATACAGGCACTGCTTACAGCGCTGATTTTACTTCCGGCCGCTTAAACACAGCCGGAAAAGAAACGTGGACGTATGGAAGATTTGATATACGGGCAAAACTTCCCAAGGGAAACGGATCCTGGCCGGCGATTTGGATGCTGGGCTCTGATATCTCCACTGCTGGATGGCCTCACTGCGGTGAGATCGATATCATGGAACATGTGGGCTATGAGAAAGGGAATATCCACGCATCCATCCATACAACAGATTATAACCATATGATTGGCACTCAAAAAACCGGGCAGGTAATGGTTCCAACTGCCACAGATTCCTTCCATGTCTATTCTTTGAAATGGGACAGCACCTATATTCACTACCTGGTGGATGATGATCCCTATTTCTTTATTAATAATGACAGTGCTGGAGATAAAAAAAAGTGGCCATTTAATAATCCCCATTATGTTATTCTTAACTTGGCTATTGGAGGTAATTGGGGTGGGGCAAAGGGGATAGATAATTCTGTTTTTCCAATGGAGATGGAAGTAGATTTTGTCCGGGTCTTCAAAAAAAAATAATGTTCCTTTCAATGTGCCCGGTGGAATCAATTTATAGGCTTAATCGGTTGGTGAGTTACACTAGAGTGGGAAATTTTATGGTATTTTCACCCCTACAATATTCTGCTTTATTTTAAGCTAAATTGTGTAATTTCATCGTCTGTTTATTGAGAATAAACCTTAATTTATTACCTGTAACAGGGCCCTTAGCTCAGTGGTTAGAGCAGCGGACTCATAATCCGTTGGTCCGGGGTTCGAATCCCTGAGGGC
>DPYO01000191.1 GCA_003535775.1 Fidelibacterota bacterium
TTTTTCTTCGCCATGTTAATCTCCGTTCTGTTAGTTATCGCTCCAAGTCCTGAGCCTACGACCGGACTTGAACCGGTGACCTCGTCCTTACCAAGGACGTGCTCTACCGACTGAGCTACGTAGGCAAGCTCGAGCGGGTGATGAGAATCGAACTCACGTGACCAGCTTGGAAGGCTGGTGTTCTACCATTGAACTACACCCGCAATGTGGGGAGAGAAGGATTCGAACCTCCGTAGGCGTTCGCCGGCAGATTTACAGTCTGCTGCCATTGACCGCTCGGCCATCTCCCCATAACTATCAAAGATTCTTCATTGCGAAATAGAAGCACTTCAAATATCTTCCGTGAGTCAAATCAGATTCGTCCAACTGGTTAACCAGTAATATCAAGCTGAGCCGGCGAAGGGACTCGAACCCCCGACCTGCTGATTACAAATCAGCTGCTCTACCAGCTGAGCTACACCGGCAACTCAGAAGTCAATATCAATACACCGCACTGAGTGAAAATGACTTTGGATGGACAACACGCCTGCACGTCAAAAACCACTTTTAAAGGAACTAATATTCAGGAAGACATTCAACAATATGGATTCATGAATATTAAAGTCTATCAATATAGATACTTTTTTTAAAAAGAATCAATTATTTTTTAGAATAGGAAAATATTTTTAATACAAAATAAAAAAAGGAATTTTTGGTATAAAAAGCTGTTGCCTTTCATACTTCCAGCAGGCTGAAAAACTGCTTTTTATTTCAAATCTATAAAAAAGAAAAATTACGATTTCAACGGTTTACACTTTTGCCCAGTCAAAGTGTCTTCAACATTCCACCCTAGGTCATATATTTTATCTCTCAATTTATCAGATAGAATCCAATCATTATTTTGACGTGCTTTTTGACGAACATTAACAAGGTCTAGAATTTCCTTTGGTATTTCAATTTTTTCCTGGATAAGATCAAATATTGAATTGACCTTATCTAAAAAGTTTAAACCCGTTACAGCTTCTTTTTCTTGAAGAGAACCGCTATCCAATTTTATATTTGTTTTGCGTACCCATTCAAAAAAAACAGCCAAAGCACCAGGGGTATCTAAATCATTATCTAATGCGCCTTCAAATTGCAAATAATCTTCCGGTAAACTGCCATCATTTTCAACCGTCTTATTTATAGACAATAACCTGTCAAATAAGTCTGTGATCCGCTGGACAACTTGTACCGCTTCGTGCTTTTTATCCATTGTAAAACTGAGCTTACTTCGGTAATGTGTATTCAGCAAAATATAGCGCAAGGTTTCTCCTGAAAAATCCTTTTCTACTAAATCTGAAATACTGAAATTATTCCCTTCGGATTTGCTCATCTTTCCTCTTTCAACCGTGAGATATTCACAATGCATCCAGATATTAACAAATAGTTCCCCGGTTGCACAGACTGTTTGAGCTATTTCATTCTCATGATGAGGAAATAAATTATCCACACCCCCACAATGGATATCAAAATGATTCCCTAAATATTCTGTTGACATTGCAGAACACTCGATATGCCAGCCTGGGCGTCCTTTTCCCCAAGGTGATTCCCAGGAGACATCACCATCTTCCTCCTTCCAGCTCTTCCATAAAACAAAATCCTGTGGTTTATCTTTCGTATATTCGTCCGCCGAAACCCTATTAGTCCGTTTCTGCTGTGAAAAATCAAGGTTGATTAATTGACCATAATCAGGATAAGAGTCAATTGCGAAATAAACTGACCCATCATCTGTAATGTAGGCATTATTTTTTTTTACTAAATTTTCAATCATCCGAACCATAGCTGGTATATGATCGGTTGCATTAGGATAAATATTAGCGGGAAGTATTTTCAATACCTTTAAATCTTCAAAGAACCTATCAGTATATTTTTTAGTCAATTCAACAATTGGAATGTTTTCATTAAATGATCGCTTTATTGTTTTATCATCAACATCGGTGATATTCATTATATGATTAATTTCGAATCCTTTAAGCAATAAATACCTTTTGAGCAAATCTTCAAACATAAAAGCACGGAAATTTCCAATGTGAGCCATATCGTAAACAGTTGGTCCACAGGTATAAAGCTTGACTTTACCAGCTTCTATGGGTTTAAACGTTTCTTTTTTCTTTGTTAGGGAATTATAAAATTGTGTTGACATTCTTAACCTTTAAAGGTTTTAATAATTTACGATCTATTTGACATGAAACTGCGTGCTGAATCGCATCAATTTTCAGAACGAACTGGTCTTTGCCCTTTATCTGAATGACAACACCCTTAGTCCCTTTCAGAGGGCCTTCAATAATTACAACATGGTCCCCCTCAACAAAATAATCAATCCCTTCTGGTTCATATCCCCCCTCAATCATTTGACGGATTGCCAATATCTCTTCATCACGAATTACAGTTATTTCTTCACCCAGTTTAACAATATTATTTATACCGTTAGTCTGTAAAACAAATAAACTATTTTTTAGTTGAATCTTTACAAATATATAGCTTTTGAATAAAGGTATTTCCACCCATTTTTTTCGATCACTCCATTTTCTCTTCTGCCGTAATAATGGCAAATAGGCAGTGAACCCTTTATTAATCAGCTGATCGTAGGCAACTTTTTCATGTCTAGGTTTTGTATAAGCAGCAATCCATTTTTCAGTGTTTGCATCTTTAGATAAATTCTCTTCCCTTGTGTTTTTATCTATCATACACTTTTATTTGTTTTCTAATCATTTGTTCGAATTTTTTCATTCGGTTTCTTCAATTATTCTTTTGATCAATTCTTCAAAAGAGCCACCTGCTGCTTTGAATGCCTTTGGGACTAAACTGGTCTTTGTCATTCCCGGGAGTGTATTCACTTCCAAAAACCAGGATTCCCCATCTGTATCCAAGAGAAAATCAATCCTGCCGTAATTTTTACACCCAAGAATTTGAAATATTTTTTTTGCTGTCTGTTGTATTTCTTTTGTCAGCTTGGATGGAAGTTTTGCCGGACATTCATATGTGCTCATCCCTTCTGTATATTTACATTCGTAATCGTACAATTCATGACTTGGTCTTATATCAACAATGGGGAAAACCTGTTCTCCAACAATACTTACCGTTAATTCACGTCCCTGAATATATTGCTCTACAATAACCTCTTTCCCGTGAAGAAATGCAAGTTTCAATGCAGAAGATAATTCACTTTGATCATGCACAATTGATAACCCAACTGTACTACCCTGCTCATTTGGTTTCACTACAATTGGATATGTAAAATTATCATGGTGTGAAATCTCATCAATAGAATGAACCAATGTCCAGTCCGGTGTTACAAATCCACCTTGGCGGACTATCATCTTGCTGACATGTTTATTCATACAAATCGAGGAAGATAACATACCAGAACCCGTGAAAGGAATTCCAAATGTTTGTAAACAAGCTTGAATCGTACCATCTTCACCATGTCCGCCATGAAGTGCAATAAATACCAAATCTGATGATTGTAAATCTGTGACAACTTTCTGAAAGTCTCCGTCATAGAGCACCGATATTGTCTTAAATCCCATGGCAGAACATGCTTTTTCAACTGCAGTACCAGTACTCAGGGATACTTCCCGTTCTGCAGAGATACCACCCATTAAAATCGCGATTTTCATTATCTACATTCTCTTAAAAGGACAGATGCACCTTCTTGTAAACTTGACACAACAAAAGTTGGTTGAATCTCATCAGATATTGTCTTCTTAGTCTGATTTCCGCATCCAGTTAATACCAGCATTGTTTCCATCCCCAATTTGTTTCCACCTTCAATGTCAGCTATACTGTCACCGATCATCAACGATTTTTTCAAATTGATATTATGATCTTGTGCAGCTTCTGTGAACAATCCTGGACCGGGTTTCCTTCTTTCTGTTGCCTGTTCTGGATGATCTGTGCAAACATAAATACCTAACAGCGGAATATTATTTATTTGAAATTCATTTTGGATAAACGTATGAATTTCATCCAAATTTCTTTGTTCAATCAATCCACGATCTACACCTGATTGATTGGTCACAATACAAAAACGATTTCCCTCATCCGCTAATTTCTTTAAAGACGAGATAGTGAAATCAAAAAATTGGAAATCGTCCAACATACGGATATAGCCAGGGTCAGGATTTATTGTTCCATCCCGGTCAAGAAAAATTGTGTCATAATCCTTCATAAAACCAAGTTTTTATCCTTGATGTCTGAAATATGAATTGAACTTTTAATGAAATAATAAGCTCCCAGAATAACAAATGGCAGATATCCGCTTGCATGTATAATCACAGCAAAAGCTTGAGCTTCTGGACGAGAGATAGCGAAAAATGTTGTCCCTAAATAAACAATCGCCGCGTGATATGTACCAATATATCCCGGTGCAGCAGGAACAGTTATGGAAAGTGTGGTGGCAGTAAGCACTATGCCAATCTCAATCCATCCAATATTAATATGTACTGCTTGCGCTATTAAATAAGTACAGGCATAATAAATAACCCACAAATATATAGTTTGAAGTGCGATCTGAAAGGAGTGATTTGAATTTTTTATAGAAGTAATTCCATCTAACAAATCAATTAACATACCAACTACTCTTTTGAATAATAACGATTTGCGACCATTTCTATCCTGTTGAATTCCATTAAAATAGGTGAGCAAATCTCTTCCAAAAATGAGAATTAAAATAAATAACACTACAGTTGAAAGCACCGCAATAAAAATTGATCTCATCATCCATGCAGGTATAAGGGAAATAAGTTTTGGATCTCCAATAGAAAGCAGAGCAACCGTAAATATTCCAATTAATAGTATTAAACCAAGCATATCCAGGATACGCTCCAAAATGATTGTCCCTAACGTAACTGAAAAGGTAAGTGGACTGACCTTACTTAGACTGTATCCGCGGAGGACTTCACCCATTCTAAATGGTAAAACGCTATTCCCGAAATAACCAATCATCGTGGACTCAAAAAGGGGATCAATCCTGAAATTTTCAAAGGGTTTCAAGATTAATTTCCAACGGTACGCACGAACCAGGACAGAAAAAATCATGAGCCCCATAGCAAAAAGTAAAAGACTATAGTTGACTGATGAGAGATGAGACCAAAATTCCGTAATATTTATTTTTTGAAATGCATACCACAACCCTGCCATACTGATGAGTATACTGAAAACAATGGTTGCAACTTTTCTCGATTGAAAATTCACAATTTTAACTTTAGCAGGCTTTTCATCCTTCTACAAATCAATTTCTTAAATCTATGACTTCCCAATCGGATATATTGAACTCATCATAAATCTTATTCGCAGGTAATTCATTATAGGAATTTATCGTCACCTTGATTTGGTTGTTTTCATCATAATATAAAACCAACTGCTCAGGAATAAAGGACTTAGTTTGAATCATAATTGACCCCGAGATATTCATCTCATTAATTGTGAATTCTAATAATATTGAATCGGAATTATCCTCGATTTTTTTAACTGTTATTTCCTCGAAATCACCTCTCAATAAATCGATAATGCTGAATTCATTTGGAAGTATCTGGTCAATGACCACTTGTTTAGATTCAGGATTAAAGGTATAGATTACCTGTCCATCAACTTTTAAGATTTGGTGGGGTGATTGAAAAATAAATTGGCGGTCATTCACAATTTCGAAATTTGCCGTTTCAATCCATTCATTTCCATATTGATCCTGATGAATTTCCAGACTCATGAGCACTCCTTGAGGAGAATGCAATCGCGTAGATATTGAATCTAAGACAGGGTGATTTCCCATCAAAAAAGAGAGAAAAATAGTCAAAGAAACATAATATATAAATTTCATTTGTTTAGGGTTTGATAATTTCCAAGTAGGATTCATCTACAAGGACTTCCCTAGCTTTGCTACCAGTAAATGGTCCAACAACACCGATTTTCTCCATTTCGTCAATCAGGCGTGCAGCACGAGAATAACCCACCTTCAATCTCCTCTGAAGCAACGAAATTGACCCTTGCTGATGAATAACAACCAAACGGATTGCTTCATTTAATAAATCATCTCCGTTTCCATCATCGATTGTAAAATCAGTCGAAGATACTTCACGAACGCTTGCGAGTTTTAATTCCTCAACAACTGGTTGTTCTTTAATATAACTCATGATTGCTTCAATCTCTTCCAAAGATACATATGCATTATGAAGGCGAACAGGTTCGGGAGAACTAAGTCCTTGGAATAACATATCTCCCCTACCGATTAATTTTTCAGCACCCTGAGTATCCAAAATCGTACGGGAATCAATCTTAGTTGCTACCTGAAATGCAATTCGGGATGGGAAATTTGCCTTAATCACACCGGTAATTACATCCACAGAGGGACGCTGGGTTGCAAGCACAAGATGGATTCCGACAGCACGTGCAAGCTGAGCAAGACGGGCAATCGGAGTCTCAACATCTTTTGCGCTCATCATCATCAAATCGGCTAGCTCATCAATAACAAGAAGGATGTAGGGCATAATTGGCTGGTCTTCTTTTTTCATCTTCTTGTTATATTCATCGATATTTCGAACAACAGCATCAGCTAATACTGTATACCGATTGTCCATTTCTTTTTCCAGCGCTCGGAGAGCCAAAATAGCATTTTCCATTGTGGTTACAATTGGTTCATCAAAATCCTCTGTTTTCAGCAAATAGTATGGCGCTAAGGCTCTATACAGCGTCATTTCCACTTTTTTGGGATCAATTATCATAAATTTTACTTCATCTGGTGTTGCTTGATAAAGAATACTGCACAGAATCGTATTCAAGCATACGGATTTCCCTGATCCTGTTGTTCCGGCAATCAGTAGATGAGGCATTTGCGCAAGGTCTAATGTTGCAATTTCACCTGATGTATTCTTTCCGATTGCTAATGTTAATTTGGACGTTGAATTTGCAAACTTTTCTGAGTTTATTACTGACTTGAAATAGACCATGGCTGGATTCCGGTTTGGTATTTCAATTCCAACAGAAGATTTGCCGGGGATTGGAGCAATCACACGAACCCTGCTCGCTTCCATAACACGTGCAAGATCATCCGATAATTGTACAAATTTATTTACTCGAACTCCTTCCGCTGGCTCCACTTCAAACAGTGTAATGACCGGTCCTGGATGCACATTGACTACTTTCCCTTCTACACCAAATGTT
>DPYO01000119.1:0-138 GCA_003535775.1 Fidelibacterota bacterium
CTTCGGAAGCATTTCCGTAAAAAATTTGGGCACAAAAAACGCCGTTACAATAAAAACAAAGTAAAAGTTGTATTCGTACTCAAGTAAATTAAAACGGATTAAAAATGAAAAAAGGGATTGTAAAAGAATACGACCCTG
>DPYO01000119.1:441-715 GCA_003535775.1 Fidelibacterota bacterium
GGATTGTAAAAGAATACGACCCTGCCCGGGGTTTTGGATTTATTCAAGGTGAGAACGGAGAAGATTATTTCCTTCATGTCAGCGGTCTTCGGGAACACATGAAAGACAAGGGATTAAGAGAGGGTCAACGGGTGTTGTTTGATGTAGATTTTGATATGAAAGGAGACCGGGCAATAAACGTAAGGATAGAATAATAATAATTAAATTGTAAAATTACTAATATAAGGAACTATAAAATGGAAGCAATTGGAATAATGGGCTTTATTTTTGGGCT
>DPYO01000119.1:1009-14290 GCA_003535775.1 Fidelibacterota bacterium
ATGGAAACATTTGGAATAATGGGCTTTATTTTTGGGCTTGCTGCTCTTGCAAAAATCATTTTGTTGGAAACAAAACTCAAAGAATCTGGTGTTCTGAAAGAACGAACGGAATCAAAGGATAAATGATTTCTTACAAGAATAATTATCATTATATACGGCTGCAAAATTATTATTTGTGGTTGCTTTCCGCTTGATTTTAGAAGCGGAAGCAATAATAATTATTTTACCATGAACTCCTTAATGATTTTCATGGCAGTAACGGGAATTTTATGCTTCTCATCATAGGTTTTCATCACAACTTTACATCCCAATTCCTTACAGATTTTCATTGATTCAATCCCTCGTTCTACAGGGACAATTTCGTCTTTAGTCCCGTGTAAAATTAACATGGGAAGATTGAATTTAATCGGTTCAATGTTCAGCATCTGTACATTTTTTCTGCTCAGGAACCCTGCAATGGACACAATACCGTTAATTTTATGTCTCATAAGCAAACCTGCACCAACCGAAAGGGTTGCCCCTTGGGAAAACCCTAATAAAAAAATTCTTACATCATCTTTTTCCTTTCTTCGAATCAAGTCTACTATTGTTTCAAGCAAAGAAATTGTATCCAAAACCTCATCAACGGATTTAGGTTTATTATCAAACCATGAATATCCTTTTGGGATTTGACGTGCCTTAAATGGTGCCCGTGGAAAAATCCACAGGGAGTTAGGTAACCTCACACCGATAGAGATGGGAATCAGTGAATGTTCATCTCCGGTCCAGCCATGAAGCCCAATGACTATAGTTTCGCATTTTTTCCCAAACTGTTTAAACTGAAATTCAGTATCGGGTAATTCAGACCTTAGATCAGGATAGTCTTTTTCGCTCATATTCCTCCATCCGAAAAACAAAATCGTCCTCGTCCACTGCACAAAGCAAAGGGCTTATTTCTATATTTTCTTTTAGTGTACAGTAAGGTTTTGGCCCATAATCGTGACCCGGATATAAAAGCGTATCTCCAGGAAGAATCAAAAGTTTTTTGTAAACAGAACGGTACAATTGACGAGTGTCAGATCTCAAGCTGATTGTCCTGCCAGTCCTTCCAACGAAAAGGGTATCACCGGTGAAAAGGATATTCCCCATATGAAAACAAAGGCTGTCATCATAATGACCCGGTGTGTGTATCACCTCTATATTCAAATTCCCAAATTGAACTTGGGAATGATCATCCACACCTCGGATATTTTCTCCGCTAATCCCACTAACCGAATCTCTAAAAATGATTACTTTCAGATCGGGAAATGAACTAATTATCTCATCTAAATAGGCAATATGATCCCCGTGAGTATGGGTGATAAACACTGAAGAAATTTTATGAGACACATCGGAAGAAATCTCCCGGAAAGGTACTGACGCATCAATAAGAAACTGGGTATTTGTCTTTCCGCAGGTAACCAGATAGGTAAAATTATCATCGAAGCCACCTTTGAACGACTGAACTTTGAAATCTGATTTCTTCATAATGTTGGAATTTCCATATACTTTTACCCGAATTGATAGTTATTTTCTCAAAGGATATCCTATATAATTAATTGAACTTAAGGTAAATGAATTATGAGTATGAAAAACTTTCCAATGAAAAAAATAGGAATTATTGCCATCATCTGTGGACTTGCAATCTGGGCGTTATATTTAGTTTATATCTTTTGGTCATTTTTATTTTCCCATCCATTTCTTGGGCTTGCGTTAATGGCAATTATCGGTGGTCTTGTCATTCTTATCCTTGATATTTATAAGGAAAAATAAAAGGATAAATAAAACGAACCATTCAGGGGAATTGAAAAATGATAATCAGCACATTAGAACAAATAGCAGGGTATAAAATGACCAAATCTCTAGGAGTTGTATCCGGTAACACAATACATGCTCGACACTTGGGAAAATATATAGTCACTGGATTACAAACAGTTGTAGATGGAAAAATTAAGGAGTAAACAGGAATGCTGGCAGAATCACGAGAACAAGCCCTACAGAGAATGATCGAAAAATGGGAAGATCTGAATACTGACAGAATAATTTGCGTTCGATTCCAAACATCAATAATTATGAGTATAACTGCCTAATTGCTTGCTTACGGAACAGCAGTAAAACTTCAAAAAATATAAGTAGTACTATACATTTTTAAAATTAGAAATCCTGTAAAAAGAATTCTGTATTTTTCACTTCCACTGTGATTATTTCATAAGTTTATCGGTTTTCTTATGATACCTGCCGAAATCATAAAACAAAAACGGGACGGAGCCCACCTTTCGAAAGACCATCTCTGTGAATTTATCCAGAGCTATATGGAGGGATCAATTGCGGATTATCAAATGACAGCACTTCTCATGGCTATATTTTTCAATGGCATGGATGATGACGAACTTTACTCACTGGTTGATATTATGGTCAACTCTGGAGAAAAAATGGATTTTTCCAATCTTGAGTGTTTCGTGGCAGACAAACATAGTACTGGAGGAGTAGGAGATAAGGTATCCATAATTCTTGCTCCTATTTTAGCAGAAGCCGGGTTGGCAATACCTATGATCAGCGGAAGAGGATTGGGCCATACTGGCGGGACCCTAGATAAATTGGAAACTATACCGGGTTTTCGGGTAGATCTTTCCTTGACGGAATTTCGGAAAGCAGTGGAGCAAACAGGGATTGCAATGATTGGACAAACAAATGAAATTTGCCCTGCTGACCGCAAAATGTATTCTCTTCGAGATGTTACTGGAACAATAGAATCAATTCCACTCATTTGCAGTTCCATTATGAGCAAAAAGATTGCAGAAGGAATACAAGGCCTGGTTCTGGATGTGAAAATTGGAAATGGCGCATTCATAAAAAAAATGGAAGATGCTAAAACGTTAGGGAATATGCTCAAACGAATTGGAAGACATTTTGGGATTACTACTGATATCGTCTATTCCAGTATGAATCAACCTCTGGGTACAACTGCCGGTCTTTGGTGTGAGGTCAAAGAATCGATTAATTCATTAAAAGGAAATGGTACTGATGACACAATGAAAATCACCTATGAACTTGGTTCCCGCCTGCTTCTACAGGCAGAAATTTCAAAAACACGGAACGAGGCTATTTCATTACAAAAATCAATCATTCAATCCGGTAAAGGATATGAAAAATTTCTTGATTTGGTAAAAAATCAGGGTGGATCTCAAAAAGATATTGAACAGTATACCAAACTCCATTCACCCCAACACACAAGGGAAATATCAGCAAACCGATCCGGTTTCATTCAGTACATGGATACATACACAATTGGACTGGCAACAGTTGCCCTCGGGTGTGGAAGGGCAAAAATAACTGACTCTGTTGATCCAACCGCAGGTATGGAATTTCTAAAAAAAACGGGTGAAAAAGTTCAAAAAGGTGAACCGTTAATCCGGTGTTTTAATTCTGACAAACCAAAACTTCAAAATACCGTGAATAGGCTGGAATCTGTTTTTCAAATAGGAGAAAAACAAATATTTCATCCCCTGATTTATTAATTTATCATTTAGGATCTGCGGTGTATATTACAATAACGTGTTGGTTCTGTACCTTTTTTAAATACTTCTATCTCCACCGGACATACAGCAACTGGTCTATTTTTACTCATACTACATATTTCGAATTTGATAATACCTTCCGGGATTTTAAAATCATTCCAGCTAATCCCCAATTTCTTATGTGCCTCCCGCATAAAAATGGCCCATGCTGGTAAAGCCGCTGTAGTTCCGGATTGTTTCTCTCCCAGGCTTACAGAATAATCGTCAACTCCAAACCAAACACCAGCAACAATATTCTTTGTAAAACCGACAAACCAGGCATCACTGTAACCCTGTGTAGTACCAGTTTTACCAGCAGCAGGGTGATAAAAATGATATTTCCACCTGGCACTGCCGCCTGTGCCCTGGTCTAGGACTGTTTGCATCAAGTTAGTCATAAGATAAGCAGTTTCCTCACTGAGTACCTCTTCCTGGTCTGGTTCATATTCTTCAATGATATTACCAAAACGATCCTCGATCCTAAGAATTCCTAATGGTCTGGAATAAACACCTTTATTAGCGAAAGTTCCATAGGCACTGACAATCTCGATTGGGTATACCTCCGATGTTCCAAGAGAAATAGCATCCACAGCACGAATATTGGTTGTAATTCCCATACGCTGGGCAGTTTTTTTAACTTCCACAGCTGGGACCAGCTCCTGAACTAACCGCACAGAAATGAGATTCAAAGATCTTTGTAATCCCTCCCTGAGAGTAGTCAATCCACCTGTACTACCATCGTAATTTTTTGGCATCCACTTTTCCCACTCGCCAGTTACATTCCGTACATTCAGAACTACCGGCTGGTTTAAAAGTTGTTTGGTCACAGGATACCCGTTATCAATGGCAGTAGTATACACGAAGGGTTTAAAAACAGAACCAGGCTGGCGTCGGGCCTGAACTGCACGATTAAATTGGTCATGATAATGGGGTTCAGGACGTCCTCCAACCATAGCAAGAATATGTCCGTTTTGTGGATCAAGAGCAATAAGAGCAGCCTGGACCAATAATTTATGGCGTAGTGCTTTGTAAAGAGGTATCGAATCTTCCATCATCATTTTTACCGTGTCTTCGGGATGAATTCCAAAATAGGCTAGCCGGGAGAATTCTTCTTCGTTCTCAAACAATCGGTTATTTAGAACCTTCTGGTTCTGCTGTACAGTTTTCAGAATCGTTTTCTCTGCAATAGACTGTAAGCGGGAATCCAATGTCGTATAAATTTTTAATCCATCCCGGTAAATGTTGATGCCAAGCCTGTCATCTTCTCTTTCTAAAAATCGTCGGACAAATTCAGTAAAATAGGGTGCTACGCCTTTAGGAGGTTCATCATTAATTTTATCTAAAGATTGTGCACGTGCTTCGGCATATTTGGACAATGTGACATAACCCTCTTCCCGCATCAATCGTAGGACTGTATTCCTTCTTCTATTCGCCCGGTCTGGATGCCGTATTGGTGAGTAAATCGCCGGGGAAGGTAAGAGTCCCACAAGCAAAGCAGCTTCATCTAAAGTTAACTCATTTGCCCGTTTTCCATAAAACTGTTTGGCTGCAGCTTGTACACCAAATGTTCCATGACCAAAATGAACCGTATTAAGGTACATTTCCAATATTTCATCTTTTGTATAAGTCCTTTCAATCTGGATCGCAGTGATAACTTCTTTAATTTTTCGGATAATACTATCTTCAAAACCGATTGATTTGTATAAGTTGCGAGCTAATTGCTGTGTAAGAGTACTGAAGCCCTGCCTGTAGCTTAATGACAAAACATTGACAAAAATCGCCCTGGCTACGCTTCTCAATGAAAGACCCCAATGTTCCCAGAAACGTCGATCTTCAGAGGCGATGACCGCATTCCGCATATGGATTGGAATCTGGTTTAATTCTACAAAAACCCGCTTCTCAAGAAATAATTCATCGAGGATTTTTCCATCCTTAGAATAAATACTGGTTACAAGATCCGGATCATAATTTTCCAGTTGCTCCAGTGATGGAAGATCCCATGATAAGTAAAACAAATAACTGAGTACGAATAGTGTAAGACACAGAACAATCCCAAGTGAACGCAGAAAAATATTAATCCAATATCCTATTTTTTTTTCGTCTTTCATAATGAAGGAAAAAAATATTTTTGGCCCGATAAATAGATAATAGTGTTAAAACAGAATAAAAAAGAAATGTTCCGGTGGGAATCTCTAATTTTTTTCCCGGGGAGCAATCATCTTTTCCGGTTGCACAACCCGATCAAATTCCTTACCAGTCATATAACCGAGATCAATAGTAGTCTCACGGAGAGTTTTGTTTTCCTTGAATGCTTTCTTCGCCACTTCTGCAGCCCGGTCGTATCCGATATGAGGATTGAGAGCCGTGACCAGCATGAGAGAATTGTGCAGGTTTTTATCAATTCGTTCCAGATTTGGTTTCAGTCCTTCCACTGCATGTTCACGGAAAGAATTACAGACATCTGTCAATAACCGAATTGACTGCAGAATATTGAAAGCTAAAACAGGCCGAAAAACATTCAATTCAAAATTCCCGCTGGCACCGGCTATTGCAATTGTCAAGTCATTCCCCATGACCTGGGTACACACCATTGTCACCGCTTCACACTGAGTAGGATTTATCTTGCCCGGCATGATTGAACTTCCCGGTTCATTTTTTGGAAGTTCGAGCTCCCCAATCCCGGATCTAGGACCGCTAGCTAACCAGCGAATGTCATTAGCAATTTTAAACAGTGAACCTGCTACCACCTTTAAAGCTCCAGATAATTCCACGATACAGTCCTGAGCACTCAAAGCTTCAAATTTATTTGGAGCAGATACAAAAGGTAAGCCGGTGATTCTGGAAATTTCTTCCGCAACTTGCTCCCCGTAGCCCTCTATTGTATTCATGCCGGTTCCAACTGCCGTCCCTCCAATAGCCAATTCGTAACTACTGGTCAGGGCTCGGTTAATTCGGTCAATCCCATGTTCCAGCATGGAGGAGTATCCAGACAATTCCTGGCCTAAACTCAGGGGTGTGGCATCCTGAAGATGAGTCCGCCCCAGTTTAATGATATCCTGGTAGGCGTTGGATTTTTTCTTAAATGCTTCCCGTAGATTATCCAAAGCTGGGAGTAAGGAATCTATGACTGAAGTACATACCGCAATATTAATCGCCGTTGGAAATGTATCGTTGGTGGATTGAGACATATTCACATGGTCGTTAGGATGTACCGGAGTTTTTTTACCCCTCTCTCCGCCCATTATCTCAATGGCCCGGTTTGCGATAACTTCGTTAAAATTCATGTTTGTCTGGGTGCCACTCCCCGTTTGCCAAACCACAAGCGGAAACTGATCATCCAGTTTCCCCTCAATAACCTCCTCGGCAGCTTTACAAATGGATTCGGAAAGATCCGACTCCAAGGAACCCAAATTTTGATTCACCAAAGCGGCTGCCTTTTTAAGAATTCCATAGGCGCGGATGAATTCCCGTGGAAATATTTCTCCACCAATCTTGAAATTCTCTAATGAGCGCTGTGTTTGTGCACCCCAGTATACATCATCAGGAACCGAAATTTCTCCCATGGAGTCAAATTCTTTTCGCAAATGAAACCTTATAGAATACTAAAACAGCATAATTCGAATGGAAAACCTGCAATCAGGAAATTCTAAAAAAATATTAATCAACCTCCTTCACGGCGATTTTGCTTTCTCAATGGTTCAGGCGGCAAGTTTAATATTTCTTCATGAAAAAATTGTCCTAAATGGTTGATCACATCTAAAATACTTACTTGACCAATCGGTTTCCTTTTTTCATCCACGATAGGGATGTTTCTGAATCCCCCGTCTACCATCTTGTTTAACGCAAAGGAAACGGGATCAGCCGGAAGCAATGCTTGAGGGTTTTTTGTCATAAAATCTTTTACAATTTCCTTCTCAAAGTCCAGTTTTTTTCCCAACACCTTGAGTAAAATGTCACGCTCAGTAAATATTCCTGAGATTTTTTCATCCTTTGTTAAGATTGCACATCCAATGTTCTCTTTCTGAAATTGGTTCACTACCTCTCTCAGGGAAGAATCCTCAGGAATTGCCAAACACCCTTTTGATAAACTTTTGATCGGATCAGTGAGAGAGATAGCTTCAGTAATAAGCTCTTCTCCAGCAGCTTCTCTTTCTTCCATTTGCTTTAATTCATCATCAAAAAAATCATCCATAACAATTCCTTTCTATTCTACTTCCCAGGTCTATTCTACTTCCCAGGTATGGCTGTCATTAAAAAGTTTGTCCAAATCTCCTTTGCCCCGGGTTTTCAACGCTGTCGCCAATTGATTATGAAGCATGGTTTCGTAGGTAGGTTTTTCCTCCCTGTATAAGACCCCCATTGGAGTTGGATAATTTTTATCGTATGTTAGCTCACTCAATAGCAATCCCTGAATTTTATTCTGCTCATCATGTATCATTACCTTATTGATACTGTTTTTCTTCGTTAATGAAATCACTTCGAGTTTTGAACCCTTTAACATTAAGCCCTTGTCCTGATTCCTGCCAAAAATCATCGGTTTGCCATTTTCAAGAATTAACTGTGTTTCCATTTTAATTTCCCTATCGGTTAATGAAGCAAAAGCGCCATCATTGAACACCCAGCAATTCTGATAAATTTCCACAAGAGATGTGCCCTTATGTTTATAAGCCTCATAAAGTAAGCCCTGCAAATGTTTTTGTTCCCTGTCAATACCTCGGGCTATAAAAGTCCCGCCGGCTCCCAAGGCAAGTAGAGGAGGATTAAATGGATAATCAACTGAACCAAACGGTGTTGAGTTAGAAATTCTTCCAATCTCCGATGTTGGAGAATATTGTCCCTTTGTTAATCCGTAGACCTGGTTATTAAACAGGAGGATATTGAGGTCAAAATTTCTACGAAGCACATGAATGAAATGATTACCACCGATACTCATGCTGTCTCCATCACCGGTTACGATCCAAACCGAAAGATCAGGATTTGCTATTTTCGCCCCTGTAGCAAGTGCCGGAGCCCGCCCGTGGATGGAGTGAAATCCAAAAGTGTCTAAATAATACGGAAACCTGCTTGAACATCCGATTCCCGAAACAACCAGGAAATTTTCCTTTGGTATTCCTAAATTCGGAAATACTTTCTGAACCTGGGAAAGTATTGCATAGTCTCCGCATCCTGGACACCAACGCACATCCTGATCAGAAATAAAATCCTTTTTCGATAATGTAATTGTACTTACTTCACTCATGGTTTAAGCTCCTGCTAATTCAATAATTTTATCATAAACTTCATCTACCCCAAGCGGTTTTCCCTGAACTTTGTTTAAGCCGCTGGCATCAATTAAAAATTTTCCACGAAGCAGCAGCAATAATTGTCCGCTGTTCATTTCCGGAACCAGAATATTTTGGTATTTTAATAGAGTCTCACCCAAATTCAAGGGAAAGGGATTGAGATGCCGCAAGTGGACATGCCCAACAGAATGGTTTTCCTTTCTGGAACGATTCACAGCTTCTCTGATTGCTCCAAAAGAACTTCCCCATCCTACAACCAAAACCTTTCCGTTTTTATCTCCAAATGGATCCACAGGTGGAATATCATTCGCTATAATATCAACTTTCTGTTGGCGCAAATACATCATCTTTTCGTGATTTATGGGATCGTAGCTTACGTCACCGGTTTCAATATCTTTTTCCAGCCCGCCAACGCGGTGCTCCAGTCCTTTTGTACCTGGAATTCCCCACTGCCTTGCTAGAGTATGTTCTTCCCGTTTAAAAGGTTTGAACCCATTTGGCTTTTCTACTAAATGGGTACGAATTTTGGGAAGGCTTTTTGTTTGAGGAATAAGCCAAGGTTCAGACCCATGGGCAAGGAAAGCATCGGAAAGAACTACAACAGGAATCATATGTTCCAGTGCAATCCGACAAGCTTCAAAAGCTGTAGAAAAACAATCTGCAGGTGAATTTGCTGCCAAAACAACTACGGGAGATTCTCCATTTCTTCCGAAAAGAGTTTGAAGCAAATCTGCTTGTTCGGTTTTTGTTGGCATCCCGGTCGATGGACCTGCGCGTTGGATATTTAATACAACAAGTGGAAGTTCAGTTGCCACAGCAAGGCCAAGGCTTTCTCCCTTCAATGCCATCCCCGGCCCACTGGTTGCTGTAATCCCGAGATCCCCACAAAACACCGCACCAACTACGCTCATGATTGCTGCGATTTCATCTTCTGCTTGGAATGTTTTAACCCTGAAATTTTTATACCCGGATAATATTTGAAGTATGTCGCTTGCAGGAGTAATTGGATATCCTGCAAAATAAATATCTAATCCTGCTTTTTCCGCTGCCGTAATTAATCCAAAACACAGAGCCTGGTTTCCCACAATATTCCGGTATACACCCGGTTCAAATTCTGCCTTTGAAACGGTTATAATATGCTGAAATTCTTCGATTGTGTCACCATAATTATAACCGGCTTTTAAAGCTCTGATATTTACTTCCACTAATTCCGGACGTTTTGCAAATTTATTTTTTATGAAATTAATCGTGGGATCTAAAGTCCGGTCATACATCCAACTCACAAGACCTAGAGCAAACATATTTGTACTGCGGGAAATCAATTTTACACTCAGATCCATATCTTCGACAGCATTGGATACTAGTCGTGTCATATCCAGCGCTATTACTCTGTAATCTCTAAGGGAATCGTCCTCTAATGGATTCAATTCCCATCGGGACAATTTTAAATTTTTATCAGTATAGTTTGCTTTATTGGCAATGATAATTCCGCTTGTTTTCAAATCCGCCAAATTGGTTTTTAATGCTGCCGGATTCATTGCAACCAGCACATCCAATTTATCTCCCGGAGTTCCAATATTGTCACTGCTAAACTGAATTTGAAATGAGCTCACTCCTGCAAGCGAACCGGCTGGAGCTCTTATTTCAGCAGGATAATCTGGAAATGTAGCCAAGTCATTTCCCATGATTGCAGTTGCTTCAGTAAACCTGTTTCCCGTCAATTGCATACCGTCACCTGAATCTCCTGTGAACCGAATAACAACTCTATCAATGTTCTTCTTGTTCTTTGATTTATTTGCCATAATCCATATCGAAATTCTTATTCATCTAATTTCTTTTAAACTCCCACTTTGGTTAATAAGAAAGGTTTTAATTTAGGCAGGGTTGAAAAACAGGTGCAAAGGATATAGATTTTTTTATTCCTTTAGATTCTTGATTTCCTGAAAAATAATTCTCTTTTATTAACATTTTAACCCTATTTTCATAATATCCTTGGAGAGGGTATCATGTCAGAATTAACAAACCCACAACAATTGTCTTTTTTTTCGGAATTGTCTCTTAAGGCTGACATCAAATCCATAACAAATCTTTCCCAGTTTGACAATGCTCTTAATAACCTGATCAAGATCAGTGAATTTGGTGCGTTTGTTCAGTTGAAAATCCAGGGGCTTCATACAATGTATACCCTTGATCTACAGGAATTGGATGTCCCTGAAAATTTTCTGAAATCAAACCATTCTCCAACTTCAATGAATATCTCTCTTTTCTCAGAAGAGATCAGAGACAACCTTCAAAGATTTTCTGACGAAGTAAAATCTTTTTTTACAGATAAAAATTCTTTCCCCACTCCTTCTGGGTTTTTTCTCTATCGTTCTCATTTCACACTTTGGAAATATTTCACAGAACAAATAAAAAAATCAATAGATGAATTCCTTTACAGGAGATTAAGCCATGGAGGCTATCAACAGTTTTACATCAAATGTTTTCATGAAGGATTGGAATACATTCGTTCAATTGCAGGTGTTTCATCGTCCTGGAATTTTCCAACAAAAATTGAAATTCAAAGCATTGAATCAGTTCGCAGAAAACAGAATGAGGAAAATTGTACAATTGAGCATTTAAAATTTTCCGACCAGAATTTCCCTCTGAATTACCTTGTTTTGAAAACAGGACAATTTCCATTGAATCTCTCTGGCTTTATTTCCCATGTCCAGGTATACTCCATATTCAAATCAATCCACCTGGAGTTCCTGGCAGATAGGTCCATCGAATCCATCAGCGATATCAAAGAACTTGTACAAGATATTTAAGTGTTACCATTTATCTCAGAATTACTCTTCAATTCTGTTTAAATTCAAAATCCAACCATGCCAAAAACAGATAATATTCGCTTAACTACTCTTAGCCACGGTTCAGGGTGAGCCTCTAAAATCGGTCCGGAGGACCTGGCCCAGGTTCTGGGTAAGCTTCAACTGGTTTCGGATGACCGGGTAATCGTCGGTTTTAAAGAACACGACGATGCCGCCGTTGTACGTCTGGACGATGGGAAATTACTGGTGCAAACCGTGGATTTCTTTACCCCGATTGTGGATGATCCCTATCAATTTGGACAAATCGCAGCGGCAAATAGTTTATCGGATATCTACGCCATGGGCGCCAAACCAATATTTGCACTGAATATTGTAGGATTTCCCATCAATGATCTTCCAAAAAAAATGCTCACTACTATTCTCCAGGGCGGCGCTGACAAAGCAAAAGAAGCGGGGATACCAACTGTAGGCGGACACAGCGTAGATGACAAAGAACCGAAATATGGTTTGGTTGTTACGGGAGAGGTTGAGGAAAAAAATATAGTGACAAATAAATATGCAACCCCAGGGGATGTGCTGGTGCTGACGAAACCGTTAGGAACAGGAATTATTGCTACTGCAATTAAAAAAGGAGTGGTAAAAAATGATGTAATCCGCGCTGCTGTTGAATCCATGTCAGCTTTGAACGACCTGGCCTCAAAAATAATGGTTGAACTAGGTGTGAAAACAGCAACAGATGTAAGCGGCTTCGGATTGCTGGGACATCTTAACGAAATATGTGAAGCCAGCAAAGTATCAGCTGAAATTAAGTACGACGATCTTCCTCTCCTCCCTGGAGTTAATAAACTGGCTTCTGATGGCATCATCCCCGGGGGCACAAAACGTAATCTTTCCTTTGCTGAATCCTTTACGCAATTTCTTGAAGATCAAACAAAAATTGAAAAGCTGATCACAAGTGATGCCCAGACCTCCGGTGGACTTCTCATTTCTCTTCCCCCTGATTCAGCAAAGATGTTTATCAAAAAATTTAATGAGCGTTCTCCTATTAAAGCACAGAAGATAGGAAACATTATTAAACAGAAAACAAATACAATTTACGTTACGTAATTTCTATCTGTAACTATCACATAAAATTGTATTTTTTTCCTGAAATTATATTTTGATCATGAGTAATGCTTTGCATTGATTTATTGACCCTTGTAATTTTGTTGGCTTTAATTTTGGCTTGGTAGCTCAGCTGGTAGAGCAGAGGACTGAAAATCCTTGTGTCGCTGGTTCGATTCCTGTCTGAAATTTAATTGGAAGCTCGTCATGAACGGGCTTTTTTGTTATCCAGCACTAATTGTTCACTACTCTTAAGAGTAGCATATAGGTAGCACCAACTGGAAGGAGCACCTATGTCATCCCTCTACAAAAAGAATGATATTTATTATCTCTCTGTTCAAATTGCAGGGAAACGAATAACAAAGAGTCTAAGAACTGCAGACTTTGAAACAGTTAAACAAATTAAACCCATAATTGAAAAAGCATTATTTCTGGAGATAATTGATGGTGTAAGACCTAAGAACACACCTTTGACTAAACTAATGAAAATGTATCTTGAAGCAGAACACA
>DPYO01000171.1 GCA_003535775.1 Fidelibacterota bacterium
CCGTCTGCTTCAAAAGTTTCTGTCCAATCTTCTACGAGTTTGTCCATAGCTTGTTTTGCAGTTCCTTTGTCTCCAACGACGTAGTCATGCACACGTTTTTGCATAGCCAGCATCAACTCTACAAAGGTCGGTTCCTGCCAAAAATCTTTGACTTTGCCCATCGAATCCAAAAATCCTTGAGCATAAACTTGTGAGCCCACAAATCCAGGATCATTGAGAACATCTTTATGACAAGAATATCCACCTAAAGACCACCATTTTGCTTGAACTTCAGGTTTTGCAAACCATTTGATGTACTGAAGAGCAAGGTCTTTTTTATCGGAGTAAGAGACAACAGACATTCCCTGTCCACCGAGAGTTGCTCCTTTTGCCTTTTGATCTGGATTAGCGAAAAAACCAGATTTGCCGCCACCGACATCAGGATCTTTGTTGACTCCAGGCCAGAAGGCATACCAGTTCATTTGCATAGCTACTTGTCCAGATTTATAAGCATCCAAGTTGGCTTCCATATAAGCATCTGAATGTCCAGGAGGTGTGCATTCCTTGTAGATTTTTTTGTAAAACTCCAGTGCTTCAATAGCCCGGTCACTATTGACATAGCCTTCCATGTCATAAGGCTTGTTCGGGTTTTGATACTGGAATCCCCAAGCATACAAGGCCGCAGTTACGCCCATTGTGATGCCTTCAGAACCTCTTTCGGTATTGATTGCCGCTCCGTAACGTTTTTTACCGTCAATGACTCTACCTTGAAAAAAGGAACAGACATTATATAACTGATCCCAAGTAGTGGGAACACTTAGAGGATAACCATGTTTGTCCTGGAATCCTTTTTGGAGCTCCGGTTTTGCAAACCAGTCTTTCCTGTATGCCCAAGCCAATGCATCTCCCATTGCTGGTAGTGCGTAATAGTTTGGGGTACCTTTGGGCCATGTCGAGTAGGCGTACACGGTGGGAGCAAAAAAATCATCCATCGTGATGCCTTCTTTGTCAAAAAAATCATTGAGCTTAACATAATGCTTATAGACAGCTCCGGCTCCAATCCATTGACTATCTCCAATCAAGACATCGAAAGTTTTACCACCGGAATTCAGTTCATTCAGCATCCTGTCCGCAAAATTGGGCCAAGGAACGAACTCGTATCGCATTTCGATACCTGTTTCTTTAGTGAAATCTTTGGACAATTCCACCAGTGCATTTGCCGGATCCCAAGCGGCCCACCCAAGAGTGATATAACGTTCAGCTGCACTCAAGCTACTGAACGAGATTAAGGAACAAGCCGCAAGAGCGACTAATTTTGAAAACAGTTTCATTTGAACCTCTTCTGTTTCAGATTAAAAATGGGATTCCCAAACAATAAATTAACAGGATTCCTGACACCACGTCAGGCATTTTACGATTCCCAACCGCAAGGCTAAAAAAAAATAGCTCGCCAGACTATTCCACATTGAATATGCTCCCTCAACACTTCCACCGCAAAGACGCCGTGTGTACGGGAGCATCCCAATATCCACTTATTTCTTCATCTAACGTTGTTAACGTAATAGAACAGCCGTTCATTTCTAGTGAAGTCACGTAGTTACCGACCAAGGATCGGCCAATTGTGACTCCTTGTTCACCAAGAATCTTTGCTACAGAATTATACATTAAATAGAGTTCCATCGATGGTGTTCCGCCAAAACCGTTGATAAAAAGTAAGACTTGACTTCCACGGGCTGGTTTGAGATCGTCTAAGATAGCTTCCGTCATTTCTTTAGCAATGCTATCTGCAGGAGCAAGAGCAACACGTTTCCGGCCGGGCTCCCCATGAATTCCAATACCCATTTCAATCTCATTTTCACTAATTTCAAATGTTGGTTTGCCTACCGCAGGAACAGTACAACTAGTTAGGGCAACGCCCATAGAACGGGTTTGGGAATTGACTTTGACGCCTATTGCGTGACAAATATTTAAATCTAAGCCCTTTTCTGCAGCCGCACCGACGACTTTTTCAACGATTAATGTGCCTGCAACTCCACGCCGACCAGTAGTAAAGGAACTGTCTTCCACTGCAACGTCATCATTGGTCAAAATAGTTTTATTAGGCTGTTCAAGCATTTCCGACGCAATCTCAAAGTTCATAACATCACCGGAATAATTTTTTACTATATATAGTATCCCTGCACCACCATCAACGATTTTTGCAGCACTCTGCATTTGATCTGGTGTGGGTGAAGTAAAAACTTCTCCTGGGCAAGCGGCATCTAACATACCTTTGCCAACAAACCCTGCATGTAAAGGCTCATGTCCGCTTCCTCCACCCGAAATAAGCGAAACTTTCCCTTTTGTGGCTCCGCCTTTTCGGAAAATAAATCGAGGCTCTGGATTATATGATACTATTTCATTGTGTGCTGCAGAAAATCCTAAAAGACTTTCGTTCAGTATTTGATCTGTTTCATTGAGTAATCTTTTCATAAAACCACCTTTCAGTTGGTTTAATTTAGTATTGAGCGGGCTCTTCTTACAGCTGCTTTGACGGGTGCTATTGAAGTTGCTGTTACAGATAGACAGCGTATTCCTGCGGCTAACAGTTTTGAGGTGTATTTTGTGTCACCGGCAATATTTCCGCAAACACTCACTTCTCTTCCTACTGCATTACCGTGAGATGCTACTGCAGCAATAAGTTTCCACAAAGCAGGATATTCTGCATGGTAGAGATTTACCACTGCTGGATTGTCTCTGGATGCTGATGTTAGATATTGGATTAAATCATTACTGCCTATTGAGTAGAAATCTGCATCAAAATTTTCGATTTGCAAAGCTGCAATGGGAACTTCAACCATCATTCCTAACTGTGGAATTTTCGCCTCTATCCCTCTGTCCAGCAGTTTAGCAACCTCATCTTTGAGTAGTTTACGGACTGCTTGAATCTCAAAATTTTCAGTTACCATTGGAATCATGATTTTAACTTCCCCCAGACTACTTGCTCTTGCTAAAGCCCTAAGTTGTGTCCTGAATACTTGCTCATTTGCCAAGGAAAGTCGCACACCTCTAAGTCCGAGAAATGGATTGACCTCATGTTTAGGGGTTAGTTGCGGAATTGTCTTGTCACCACCTGCATCCATAGTTCTGAAAGTAACAGGCTTCCCTTTTGCCCATTGAATCAGTTTAGCATAGTACTGAAACTGTTCTTCCTCATTTGGTAGATAACCCCGTGTGAAAATAAATTCAGTTCGGGTCAATCCTATTCCATCACAGTGTTCAGGAGGCAATTCCGGACTATTTAGAAGGTCATCCATATTTAGCTGCACTTGTATTGTTACTCCATCTTCTGTAATTGCTGGTTTTTCAAGAAGTGTTTTTTCATAATCTTTTTTGTCCCTGTACTTTGCTATGATATTGTTGTACCGGCCAACTGTTTCCTGATCAGGCTCAATAATAAAATCACCTTTAATACAATCTAGAATAACGGTCGCGTTTGAACTGATTTGATTTAGATCAATATCTGCTCCTGTTAACATGGGAATCCCTCTGGATTTAGCGAGAATAGCAACATGACTGTTTGGACTATTATTGATCAGGACAATACCAGAACAATTTTCCCAGTTTGTCTCAATGAACTGGGAAGGAGTCAGCTCTTTTGTGATGATAATTTGTTCTGAAGAATTTGCTTGATTATCAGCAATTTTCAAAATCTCTGAAAATCCAACTCCATTCAAATTGTGCAATACTCTCAGTTTTAAATCTTTCAAATCCTCAGAACGTGCTCTGAAATAAGAATCCTCTTCTGTATCATATTCTTCAATCAAATCGTCAAGAATA
>DPYO01000019.1:0-1314 GCA_003535775.1 Fidelibacterota bacterium
ATTCCCATTCAGAAGAGAGCAACTGTGAAGCCTCTGCCGTTACGTAAGTACGGAAAGCCTTCTGGGTGGGATATATAAGAGAGGATTACCAATGGCAAGTATCAAAAAGAGACGTGGTAAGTATTATTCTCGAATTACTTGGTACAGTGAATCACAGAAACGAAGAGAAAAGCAGATACCTCTTAACACCGATTTAAAGTCTGAAGCTGTTATACGTAATCATGAAGTAGAAAAAGTTGAAGACTTAATTAAGCAAGGTGAGAATTGGCAATTTCCATGGATGGGTGAAGGTGGAAAAAAGAAACTAATTCGTTTATCTATAGCTGATGCACTAGAAAAGTTCTATGCAGTTAAAATGCTAGATAATTTAAGACCTAGGACATTTGAAGCATACAAACAGGGGTTGAATCCTTTTATGGATGTTATTGGTTCAGATTATCCAATTGAAAGTGTAGGTCTGTCTGAAATAAATATCTTTAAAGAATGGTCTAAGAGACATAATCATTCACCTTCTACAACAAATCTTTGCTTACAAAAGATCAAATCATTCCTCAAATACTGTTACGATATGCAGTACATAAAGACAGAGGTAAAGTTTGATATGATAAAAGTAAAAGACAAACCACCGATGTATCTATCGGAAGATAAGATTCTTAAGCTTTTTGGTTCAGAATCAGTTGAGTTGCATTATAGAAAAGTATTCTACTTTTATACAGTAACTGGATGCAGACTTCAAGAGCCTTTCAATGGATACATAAATGGTAATTGGTTAATAGTAGATACAGATATATCAAAGACAGGAGAAGAAAGAGAGGTTGAATTAAATGATAATACTCTATCAATATTGCTTGAAATGAGAGAAAGAGTAGAAGCAGCAGTAGGTGTAAGTGGTCATGGGACTAAAAGTGCTAGTAGAAGGTGGCAGATCAAAAAATACTCTAGGAAGTTTAAGAAGTGTGCAATTGCTGAAGGCTTTGGTATGCACAAGTTTCATAATCTTAGAGATACTTACGCTACTAGAAGATGGGCAATCACTGGAGATATTCTTGCAGTATCAAAAGAGATTGGACATACATCAGTTAAGATGACAGAGAAGTATACTAAGTTTAACCTTAGAAGATTAATGAACGACTTTCCATCAATAGCACCTATGATCCAGATGAGACTAGGGAAAAGTACTATGGATAAGGGATTAAATAGGATAGCATTAAATTACCTACAATTAGGCTAAAAATGTCAAAGTGGACACACATTTGGTGGACACAAAGGTAGGTTTATAGACGGTAGATAACCACCTTGCCAAGGTGGATGTCG
>DPYO01000019.1:1638-3176 GCA_003535775.1 Fidelibacterota bacterium
AGTTCGAACCTCGTCTCTCGCTCATCATATGCCCCGAGGGTTATCTACTTAATATAGGGCCTTTTGCTTCTTTGCATCTTCCGCTTCTTTTTCTGCCTGTTTCTCTTTGCGGCGCTGCTGGATCTTTTCAATTTGTCGGTTGATGATCACCCTGATCGAAAATTTATACATCGATCGGGGATACTTTTTCTCTCGTTCCAGTGGCCGGAAATATTGGGTACGGCGATCAAAAATAATGTCGAAGACCATCCATGCTATGGTAGCTACTGGTGTGACAAATGTTAAAGAATGGTATTGGGTTCCAGTTTCTTTTAATGGAGTGAAGCCAGGCAGTATCTTCTTTACACCAATCCATGCCGCACGACTAAATAGTCCTGATTTATTGTATTCAGAATAAATCTGAAATAAGGTGGCTAATGTAAATGATCCTACACTGGTATAGAACCCATTCCGCACAGATTTCCTTAGCACACTGCCATCGGCTCGTACAAAGTGGATGTCCTGAAAGGGGATCTTGATAAATGGTAAATTGTCGCCTTCCTGATACAGGGCGACGAGGGGCCTGATCATCTTTTTGTCAAAGAGAATTTGATTGTAATAAATGGTATCTCCATTGACCAGGCGAACAAAACCCCCATATTCCTCAAGAAATTCCATACGCATATAACTGGATGGACTGTAATAAAACATCCTGCCGAAGTCATTATAGACAAAATAGGCTTCTTTTTTGGCGATTCGCAGTGTATCACCACTGTCCCGATCAATATATTTCAGTGAATCAAACTCAATCGAATCCACCAGTGTGATGGCTGTGGATCCATCAAGAAAAACAACCACATTTTTCACTCCAGCTGTGACGATGCCAGGTATTATCAGAAAGAAGGTAAGCCAGGTTTGTAGTGCTTTATTCAATATGATGAATAATGTGGATAGATAAACTTAAATTCATGCCGAGAATGAATCAAAAGCTATTTCCCCTTATCCTGGTTTTTGTCGCAGCGGTTTCCGGACAACCAAAATTACATGTACAATTAGGTGGTGGGTATTATCAGCCAACATTGACCGCTTTAAATACTGCCCTGGGGGATAGCAGCTTTTTTTCCAACAATGTTCTGTTGAATTTTACAGCAACATACCAGGTGTATTACAATACCAGGATAGGGTTCGGAAATTGGAATTCGTTTCATAGTATTGAGGATAGTTTTAATCGGCGTTTTATATATCGGGCTTTAATTGTTGAAACTTTTTTCTTTCAACGGAATTCTATTGAATTCAATTTTTTGCTGGCACCAATGTGGAATTCCTGTAAGATATCTATGGATATAGAAAATGAAAATGAGGATTGGTCCAATTTATTGAGTTCATTTGGTGACAGCGCCTCCTACAGTTTTAAAAGCAACACTGCTATGTCTACCAGTTGGTTTGGTTTCACCAGTTCCATCGGCATTCGTTATTATTTAAAATCATCGCTGGGACTTGATCTGAGGATTGGCTTTACAAGTAATTTTTATGACAAAACAAAGTGGAAATATGGTGGC
>DPYO01000215.1:0-979 GCA_003535775.1 Fidelibacterota bacterium
GACATTGGTGATACTTTATATGGTTTATTTCCGGTATGTCTTAAATGACACACCTTACTGGTCCGAGGAAGTTGCCAGATGTATGATGTTATGGATGACTTTTTGTGTATTGCCAATTTCATATCGAATTGGCGGGAATGTAAGCATAAATATTTTACTCAATAAATTTAAAGGAAGATTTCTTATTTTATTTGAAATGATTATCCATATTCTAATTCTTTTGTTCATCATAAATTTTTTCTATCAATCTTTAAGTTTTGTTCAATCAGGTATGGGTGCTCGTGCCTATTCTTTTGATTTACAGATTGGTTATATTTATTTAATTCTTCCAATAAGTTTTACATGTATGTTTTTGGTTTCTATGGAACATCTGTTGACTAGGATAAAAAGACTCATTGTATATGATAGTAGCGTAAAGGATTTAATTCCTTCGGTATGAAGAAGGAAATATAACATTAATGCGATAAAATCTCATGTCTTTCACATTTTTTTGGCTACTCCTGATTTTGATGGTTGTTGGTTTACCTATTGCTTTTGCATTGATGATTGCACCTGGTTTGAGTCTTTTTTTCGATGGACAGGCTTCAATGTTCCCCATGCTTCTCATGCGAATGTATAATGGAATTGACAGTTTCCCTCTAATGGCCATCCCCTATTTTATTTTAGCTGGGGAAGTAATGAACAAAGGAGGGATCACCATGAGGCTAGTAGTCCTGGCTCAAGCGTTGATCGGTCATCTTCGAGGGGGTTTAGCACATGTCAATATTTTATCGAGCATACTCTTTGCTGGATTGAGTGGTTCTGCAGTAGCAGATACCTCCGCCATCGGCTCCATGATGATCCCTGCCATGGAAAAGAATGGTTATACACGTAGGTTTGCAGCCGCAGTTACAGCTGCGTCTTCAGTCATTGGACCTATCATTCCTCCCAGTGGCATCATGATCATTTATGCTTTCGTCATGAATGTTTCAGTTGCCGG
>DPYO01000215.1:1383-3368 GCA_003535775.1 Fidelibacterota bacterium
AAGAAACTATCCCATTGCGAGTAAAAGGGCTTCACTGAAAGAAGTTGTCATTTCCTTCAGAGGTGCCTTTCTGCCTTTGTTGACTCCAATAATTATCTTGGGAGGTATCCTGTTAGGAATTTTCACTCCAACTGAAGCTGCGGCAATTGCTGCGGGTTATGCCATTATTATCAGTATGTTTGTTTTACGTACATTGAGCCTGACTGATCTACCAAAAGTATTATTCAATGCTGCGCTTTCATCAGGAATGATTTTATTCCTTGTCGGTGCTTCCACAGCGTTTGCTACCCTAGTTTCTTTAACTGGTACAGCATCCAAGGCAATGGAGATCATGAATTTGATCAGTGAAAACCCTCTGGTTTTGTTATTTCTTGTAAATATTTTGCTCTTATTCGTGGGCATGTTTCTTGATGCCGGTCCAGCAATACTTATTTTAGGACCTGTATTGGGCCCTACTTTTGTAGCACTGGGTGTAGATCCTTTACATTTTGCTATCATCATGTGTGTTAATGTCACTGTCGGACTAGCTACACCTCCAATGGGCCTAGTCTTATTCGTTGCTGCAGGTCTATCAAATGAACCTGTAGAAAAGATTGCATGGGAAATGCTACCTTTTCTTGCAATTGAAATAATTGTAATCTTCCTTATTACTTTTGTAGAACCAATTTCTATGACATTGCCAAGGCTTTTAGGTTTCGCTTGAGTGTTACATTAACGTTCTCCCACCTTTTATTTTATCAGTATTAGCTAGATTTAATTTTAGCTTATATTTTTTTATTTCATTTAAATAATGGTTCAATAATGAATGAAAATGTCGGATTAATTGGCTACGGTATCATGGGAAATGTGATAGCGGAAAAATTACTTTTAAAGGGTTACAATGTTCTCGTGCATGACAAGAATCCTGAGGCAATTTCCAATGCTAAAGTATCTGGTTGTATTGTGCTGTCAACCCCTAAAGAAATCGCAAAACAGGCAAAAGTGGTTTTGCTTTCTCTACCTCATCCTCATAATGTAGTAAATGTTGTCAGAAATGGACCAGATTGTTTGCTTGCTGGAGCATCTGAAGGTGCAGTTTTGGTCGATACCAGTACTGTTGATTCTGAAACTTCACAAGCTAACGCAGAAGCTGCAAAAAAAAGAGGGGTGGGTTATCTGGATTGTCCTGTATTAGGGCGTCCTAGTGCTGCGGGTAACTGGACATTTCCAACCGGTGGAGATGTTGAATGGATTGAAGTTGCGAGACCGGTTTTAGAAGCTTTTGCTGCGAAGATTATACATGTTGGACCATCAGGTCATGGTAACAATATCAAAATCCTGAACAATCTGATGTTTGGTGCTATTAATTCCATAACATGCGAAGTCTTCTCATTATGCAAAAATCTAGGAATGGAACCTCGACTTTTATTTGAAACTATTTCTTCAAGTGGTGCTGCAACTGTAAGTAAGCTCTTTAATGAATTAGCCCCAAAGATTATTGGAAATGATTATTCGCCAGTATTTTCAATTGACAACTTACATAAGGATGTAGCACTTGGCATTGCTATGGGACTGAAGTCAGGAATGAAACTTGAGATTAGCGAATCAGGACAAAAATTAAACAATTTGGCAAGAACTGCGGGATTTGGCAAAGAAGATACTTCTGCAATTTTTAAAATTTTAGTTAGAGAAGATATCACATAGAAAGTTTCTTTTATGAAACATGTAAATCTTGACTATGGTTTGACTCAGTTAGCTGTTGAATTACCCGACAGTGCTGTCGTAGTTAGATACGGTGAAACGTACGAAGACCCTCCTAAAGTTGACCCTGTTGCCGTCACACGAGCAGCTCTTGATAATCCTTTAAGCATGCCCACTTTGAAGGAATTAGCTGGTCCTGGGAAAACTGTTGCGATCGTTTTCCCTGATCGAGTTAAGGGTGGGGCTCAGCTATTATCTCATCGTAGGGTTTCAATTCCCATGATTCTGGAGGATTTGTTGGCTGG
>DPYO01000182.1:0-2433 GCA_003535775.1 Fidelibacterota bacterium
ATACAGGCTTGTGTGTCCGCATCGCCTCCCAGTGAAATCGAGTTCCTGATTGCATCTTCAAAATCAGTTGACTCAAGAAATGCTATGATTGCCTGCGGCACAGAACCCTGACAGGTTACGTCAAATCTGTAGTTTGGACTGATCTGCTCCAGTTTTTGACTCAGATCATAACCAAATCCTGTTTCCAGTTTTTCACGGATTTACTTTTTGCTGCAGCCTTTCCTGCCCATCAGCACACCCAGCGCCACAGCCTGTGCGCCCTTAATTCCTTCCGGATGATTATGAGTTGTTTCCGTACTTTTCTCTGCTTCTTTGAGTACAGCCTCTTCATCATCAAAAAGCCAGCCCACGCTGGAGGAGCGCATTTCGGATCCGTTTCCAAAACTATTGTAGGGTTCCGGAAAATCTTCATAAATCCATTTGTTGAACCAGCCGCCGTAACCAGCCCCTGGATATTTCCGTGCCCACATCTGCAGTGTTTCCACATAGCCCCATCTGTTCATCAGCGAATCCGCAACTGCTATCGTCATTACCGTATCATCAGTAAAAAAACAGTCTGCACCCAGAAGTTCAAAATACTTCGTTTTGATTGGATCATATTCATAATTGGAACCCATAACATCACCGGCGATTGCTTCTAACATTTCCCCCCATTTTCTTTTAGTTTTATTGATGCTCAAACCTGAATTTTTTCTTCAAGAAACTTCTCTTGATGGGTAGTGTAAAAAAACACAATTTGTGCTAATTGTCGAGCAAAGTATGTGGAACTAAGCTCCAGATTAAGGTTAAAAACTTAGCGCTAAGGCAGTCAGTAGAACAGGAGCATTTACTATGGTGCTAAAGGCTCCCAAGACAGCCATGTTAATCCTTTTTAAAGCACTGGTTCCTAATATATAAAATTTTTTTGTTTTAACAATATTATTCTTTGACATAAAAAGAAAATTGTGTTCAAATATTTCTTCGTTTCGGTGATATATGTTTGAGTTAATATATCACGTTGTTGATTAATTCTAATTTCAGGAGGAAGTATGAAGATATCGTTGTTGAGAGTTCTGTCCATTATTTTAGGGAGTATAATATTTTCTGCAAATTTGTCTTTTGCGGCTACATTGTCAAAAATAGGTGCGGGAGAAGGTGAGGTTGGTATAGTGGCCTGGGCAGGGTATATTGAAAGAGGAGATACCGACAAAAACTTTGATTGGGTCACAGATTTTGAAAAAGAAACCGGTTGTAAGGTCAAAGTAAAGACTGCTGCCACTTCGGACGAAATGGTAGCTTTGATGAACGCCGGCGGGTTTGATTTGGTTACCGCATCCGGTGATGCCAGCCTGAGACTGATTGCCGGCAAACAGGTTCAAGAAATTAATACCGGTTTGATTAATCTCTGGGGTAAGCTTGATAAGCGTTTGCAAAATGCAAAATGGCACACAGTCAAAGGAAGGCATTATGGGGTTCCTTACATGTGGGGGTCCAATGTACTTATGTACAATAAAGATGCATTCAAAGGCAGTCCTCCTACCAGTTGGAATGTTGTTTTTGAAAAAATGAATCTTCCTGATGGTAAATCCAATAAGGGTCGTGTTCAGGCATTTGACGGACCAATTCATATTGCTGATGGAGCTCTGTATTTAAAATACCACCGTCCTGAATTAAAAATTCAGGATCCATATGAATTGGACGAAGCTCAATATAAGGCTGTTCTGGACATACTGCGCCAGCAAAGGAAACTAGTGCACCGGTACTGGCATAATGCCTTTATCCAAATGGACGATTTTGTAAATGAGGGTGTCGTTGCCTCCGGCTCCTGGCCTTTTCAAGTGAATATTTTAGCTTCACAAAAGCACCCCATTGGATCAACAATTCCTGTTGAAGGTGCCACTGGATGGGCAGACACAACCATGATGCATGTAAATGCACCTAACCCGAACTGTGCTTACAAGTGGTTGAACCATTCCATCAACCCAAAATTACAAGGCGATTTAGGAGCTTGGTTTGGAGCAGTTCCATCAAATTTGAGTGCCTGTAAGGGAAACAAACTTTTGGGAGACAATGGATGTGCAGTTAATGGACTGGGAAATTTTGACAGGATTTCCTTTTGGAGAACCCCTGTCAGCAACTGTGGTGGTGGAAGAACATGTGTTCCATATTACCGCTGGGTCACTGACTACATTGCTGTTTTAGGTGGACGCTAAACAATCTAAGCAGGAACTCTGACGAGTCAGAGTTCCTGCTCACACTTCTCAACAAACCTTCCTCCCAAAACGATATTCATCGTTTATTAACTTCAACAAATTTCTTCAAACCATCGTTCAGAACAATTTGAACGGACAATTTCGGTTTACTATAATTTTCTGCAAAACTATAAGTGGATAAACCGGACACACTTTTATTTCTTGAATCAGATTTAAAGAATTTCATTTATAGCAAAAAATA
>DPYO01000182.1:2768-7291 GCA_003535775.1 Fidelibacterota bacterium
AAAAAATAATAAATATTTATTTTCTACTAAAAAGAAGATTTCACCATACACAACGTGATCCATGGCAAATAATTCCACAATTGCAGTAAAGTTTGAAAAAATAAGTAGATATTTTGGTGAAATCAAAGCTGTAGAAAATTTAAGTTTCAGTGTTAAAGAAGGAGAGTTTTTTTCTATGCTGGGTCCTTCAGGTTCTGGAAAGACGACCTGTCTCAGATTGATTGCCGGATTTGAAATACCAGATTCAGGCAATTTATATATTGATAATCGTGAGATGAGTAATACTCCTCCTTATGACCGTGATGTTAATACAGTTTTTCAAAGTTATGCTTTATTTCCACACATGAGCGTTGAAGAAAATATAACATACTGTTTAATGCTAAAGAAAATTAAAAAACGGGAACGTCTGAAAAAGGGTGAGGAAATGCTCGAGCTTGTGCAACTGCCAGGTTTAGGCAATAGAAAGCCATCTGAGCTTTCGGGAGGACAAAGACAACGGGTTGCTCTGGCCCGGGCCCTTATCAACCATCCCAGCGTGCTGTTGCTGGACGAACCATTAGGTGCTCTAGATTTGAAACTAAGAGAAAAAATGCAAATTGAATTAAAAGATTTGCAAAGAAAAATTGGAATTACTTTTATTTATGTAACCCATGACCAGCAGGAAGCTCTTAGTATGAGCGATAGAATAGCCGTCTTCAATAATGGTCAAATTGAACAAATAGGTACAACTAAAGAAATTTATGAAACACCCCGCACCTTATTCGTGGCAGATTTTGTTGGTTCATCTAATGTGATTCACGGGAAACTTTCAGAACAAATCTTTGACAAAAACGCGAGCTTCACCATTCGTCCGGAACGCATCCGAATACTGCCTCTTAGTGAAGAGACTCCCTCAAATCAGGAAATCTGTATTTCCGGGAAAGTAACTGATATTCAATACCAGGGTGCCAATTTCAAATACATGGTTCTTTTAGATGGGCAGCATGAAATTGTCGTTCAACAGCAAAACCTTCGTCCCAATACAAAGCATCTTTTCCAGCCAAAAATAGGTCAAGAGGTGAGACTTGTTTGGAATCGCTTAGACTCGAATGAAGTAATCTTATGACAAGGAGGATTTCAACATTTTTGTATATGAATCCAAACCTGTTTTTACTACTCCTGTTGGGGCCTATTCTAATCTGGCTCGGTGTGGTTTATGTAGGTTCCTTGTTCTCTTTGCTCCTTCAGAGTTTTTTCTCTATAGATGAATTTACCGGACTTATAGTCAAAGAATTTACTCTTAAAACTTATATATCCTTATTCTCGCTGTCCAATTTTGATATTATTATCAGAACGACATCAATGGCATTCGTAGTAACAATTGTTTCTGCTGTAATAGCTTTTCCGATTGCTTTCTACATGGCTATGTATACTTCAAAAAAAACTAAGGCTATTTTCTATGTAGCCGTTATGGTTCCACTTTGGTCATCATATTTGGTAAGAGTGTATTCATGGAAGCTGATTTTAGCCAAAGAGGGCATTCTAAATTGGCTTTTGGAACTTCTTCATATTGATTGGTTACTAGACTTAGTTTTGCATATTCCTGTCATTGGAGGAGGAACCCTCTCAACCTCATATATTGGTACAATGATAGTGTTTGTCTACATTTGGTTACCTTTTATGATTTTACCAATTCAGGCCGCTTTAGAAAAAGTACCAACTTCTCTACTGGATGCTTCAGCCGATCTGGGAGCAAAGAATCAGCAAACATTCTGGCTGATTATTTTCCCACTGACACTTCCCGGCATTGTTGCAGGATCAATCTTCACCTTTTCCCTTACATTAGGAGATTACATCATTCCCGGAATCATTGGCTCATCTCGATTCTTCATTGGACAGGCTGTATATATTCATCAGGGTACTGCGGGTAATATCCCATTGGCGGCTGCATTTTCAGTTGTACCAATTATTATTATGGGCATTTATTTATACATTGCTAAAAAAATGGGGGCTTTTGAAGCACTCTAAACATAAAAAAACTACATCTCATAGATTATTGAAATTTACAGCAATTAGCGGATTGTTGTTCTTGCACATTCCTATACTCCTAATCATCCTCTATGCTTTTACTACAGACGACAAGACCTTTCAATTTCCTCCACCGGGTTTGACCACAGAATGGTTTGCAGTAGCCTGGGAAAGAAATGATATTCATGACGCCTTGATGTTGTCACTCAAGTCTTCGTTTTTGGCTACAGGTATTTCTTTGATTTTGGGAACATTGTCTGCAGCAGCACTTTATCGGTTTCAGTTCTTCGGGAAAGAAACCCTTTCGTTGATTATTATTTTACCAATTGCTTTACCGGGTGTTGTGACTGGTATTGCTTTGCGCTCGGCCTACAGTCTGATGGAGATTCCATTCAGCTTTTGGACAATCGTTTTAGGTCACACTACGTTTTGTATCGTAGTAGTTTACAACAACGCAATTGCAAGGTTTAGGCGTACTTCTCCATCTTTAATAGAAGCATCTATGGACCTGGGCGCAGACGGCTTTCAGACTTTCCGCTATATTGTTTTGCCAAATATTGCAACAGCATTGCTGGCAGGTGGAATGTTGGCCTTTGCCTTATCATTTGATGAGGTTATCGTCACAACATTTACTGCAGGCCAACAATCAACATTGCCGATTTGGATGCTTACCGAATTGATTCGGCCAAGGCAGCGTCCGGTCACCAATGTTGTGGCCGTAATGGTGATTGTCGTCACATTATTGCCTATATTATTCGCTTATTATCTAACTCTAAATACGACCGAGATGACTGATAACCAATAAATATTGAAAAAGGAGTGACCATGAAATATCAAAATAAAATGTTAATTAATGGACTGTTTGTAAACGGGGAAGGAAACGAAGAAAACATACTTAACCCTGTAAATGCCGAAATTCTAGTTCAAATCAAGGAAGCTGCACTGAACCAAGTGCGGTTAGCTGTTGACTCTGCGGAAGACGCCTTTAATTCATGGGGAAAAACAACCCCTGCTGAACGCTCCGAACTGCTGTTGAAACTGGCAGACAAAATCGATCAAAATTCAGAAACACTGGCTCGATTAGAATCCTTAAATTGTGGGAAGCCGTTTCAAGCGGCACTTGAAGACGAATTGCCGGCAATCGTTGACACTTTTCGATTCTTTGCCGGAGCAGCAAGGTGTATGACCGGAAGTGCTGCAAATGAATATTTACCAAACTTTACCAGCATGATTAGAAGGGACCCTATCGGGGTGGTTGGTTCCATTACACCATGGAATTATCCTTTAATGATGGCTGCCTGGAAAATAGCCCCTGCAATTGCAGCAGGTAATACAGTAGTCCTGAAACCATCCGAGATGACTCCCCTGTCCACATTAAAGGCCGCTGAGTATTTTGCAGAAATATTCCCTCCAGGAGTTATAAATATAATTGTTGGTCGTGGGAATACCGTTGGAGCAGCATTAGCATCACACCCTAAAGTTAGATTAATTTCCCTGACAGGTGATATTTCAACCGGCAAAAAAGTACTGCAGGCTGCTTCTGATAATTTGAAAAAGACCCATCTTGAATTAGGCGGAAAGGCTCCGGTAATAGTATTTGACGATGCAGATTTAAAGGAGGTAATAGAAAACGTTCGAACTTTTGGTTATTACAATGCAGGCCAGGATTGTACGGCACCTTGCAGAATTTATGCTTCTTCAAAAATTTATGAAAATTTAGTTGCCGATTTATCCAGTGCTGTTTCTAATATAAAATCCGGGGGGCAGGATGAAAAGGGTGTTGAAATGGGGCCGCTTATCAGTGAACGTCAACAAGAACGGGTAGCCGGCTTTGTGAAGCGGGCGGCTGAACTTAATCATATCGAAATCACAACTGGCGGGCAGATAGATAAAGGCACAGGTTTTTTCTTTCAACCAACTGTCATTGCCGGAGCATTACAGGAAGATGAAATAACCCAAAAAGAAGTCTTTGGACCTGTAGTTTCAGTTACCAGATTCACTGACCCTGAGCAGGCAATTGATTGGGCTAATGATTCTGAATATGGATTAGCCTCTTCTGTGTGGAGTAAAGATATAGCTAAAGCAATGAAAGTCAGTGCCAGACTACAGTATGGTTGTACGTGGATAAATACGCACTTTATGCTGACAACTGAAATGCCGCATGGAGGGCTAAAAGCTTCCGGTTATGGAAAAGATATGTCTGTCTACGCGCTGGAAGATTACACAGTGATAAGACATGTCATGATCAACCTACAGTAGCCTGTCTGAATTAACCTGGGTTCAAATACATGCTCTTCCTGTCATTACGGAATTGATCCTGAATCCGGGGAAGCCACTACAGGTCCCATCTTGATCTTCTTGTCATTCCCGCGTGCGCTGGAATGACAATTGAGGTGCTTACACAATTTGAACAAGGACATGTTTTGAAGAAGCGCGCCTGGATTCCCGCTCCCCGGTCTGGTCGAGGACAAGCTTCGCGGGAATGACAATAAAGTGAGAAGCAGTTTACAGAATTA
>DPYO01000013.1:0-7758 GCA_003535775.1 Fidelibacterota bacterium
AGATGAACTGAATCCAAATTCATCCCCAACAAGAACATCTGCATCAAAATAAAATCCTAAAGATGTACCCTGATAATCAAATCCTTTCCCTTGATTAAGTTTCGTCCCATCGGGCATTATCATGGCTTCTCCACATTTCTGATTCCCATTTTCATCATAAATGGGATTTCCATTTTCATCTTCCGCGCACCAATCCCCACTTTCATTTCGAACTCTTACAGTTACAAATAATATGTCTTCTGCATAGGAGACACCATAAGAATGCGCTTCCATCATAACCTTTAGCCCCATAGGATAGGCCGTTTGTTCATAATCGTCGTTGGTATTCACCATATTACCTCTATGCGCCCACCGATCATCAAATTCCATATACACATCCATATCTGAAATGAATCGCCCTTCCACAAATTCCCAACAGTCCGGATCCTTCCGAGATTGAGAACAACCGGGGAGATTAATATTATAATCTTCTGCCCACCAACCTGGCCAAAATGATTCATCCCTTCCCAGATTTTCATTATATCGTAACGGCCAGGAATCACTATAAGCACTATGAGCCAAGAGCGGATAGGTATCATTTGGATCGGTTACATAAGTATCTCCAAAAAGGTCCCCGTTGGTCACTTCCGTATTATGCGTATTTACCCTGGCCATGGTGGATGCATGCCATTCACCATTGGGTGAACCTTGCTGGCGGGAGATCCAGGATTCTGCAACCGTATAACCATAGTACATATATTCGTCATCATCGGTCCATTCCTCCAAGTCAGCGCCATAATTGTAGTAATCAAACTGGTCTTCCCTTTCAATCAATTTGGGTCGCAGTGCCCAGGGATAAATAAACCCGATCCGGGCTCCGGATCTGTTCGGGTCCAATTCACCTAAGACTGAGAGAGCAATCTTCTTGTCATCATGGTCAATAGACCATTGATTATGGCGGTCAAATAAATCCTTGGACTCTTTTCTTGAAACACTGTCCGGTTCCCATTTTCCGAAATCTTCATCTGCTTCAAAAAGGATGCCCACATAATTCGTATCGCCATCCATAAACCAGTTATCATAGGCGTCTCCCGAAACCCATATGCCATAGATGGGTACCCCATCTTCATCCACGACATATTCCACATTATTCCAGATGAAATCACTGGAATATTTTTGTCCAGGTACACCAGCTAAAAAAGCCACTGAGGGTAAATAGGAATACCCATTCCAGATTCCCATGGGATGCTCGTCCCAATTGATCACATTGCCATAATTGGAAATAGCTGCCTGGGCTTTTCCCTGGAGTAGATATCCAATGGCTCGGTCACTCATGGGGTTGGTGGGAAATGGATTGTCGCCAATCTTACCCACAGCACTAAAGCGAAAAGGGTCCAATGCATTGGCGTCCTGATCCTGGAATTCCTCAGCTAAATTGAGTGAGAATAGAAGAAGGCAGGCTAAATATCGATTAAATTGACCCATAGAACAGGATTAATTTAAAATACTACGAATTGTATCCAAACTGATGTTCCCTCCGCAAATCACCACACCTACTCGCTGATCTTTCAGATCTTCCTTCTTTTTCAATAATGCTGCCACTGCAGCTCCTGCGGCGCCTTCCAATAATTGATCTTCTTTTTCAATATACAAGGACATAGCTTTTTTGATCTCTTCTTCAGTGACAAGGACAGATTCATCAATCACATCACAACACACTGGGAATGTAATCGTATTTTCTTCCACACCACCTGCAGTTCCATCAGAAAGCGTTGGCTTGGATTCCAGGTCTAAGACTTTCCCTGCTTTGATGGAATGGAGCATAACAGCGGAATTTTCTGGTGAACAGCCAATCACACGAATTTCCGGCCAAACTGATTTTAGGTAACTTGCAGTTCCACCAATGAGTCCGCCACCCCCAACTGAAATAATAATGGCATCCAAGCTATCACACTGGGATTCTATTTCAACGCCGATAGTCCCTTGCCCGGCCATGACAAAAAGATCATTGTAAGGTGAAACATAGGTTTTTCCCGATCTTTCTGAAACCTCCCGGGCTTTTGCTTCAGCGAGAACACAGTCATGACCATGAATTTCAATCTTAGCGCCAAATTGTTTCATATTTTCTAATTTGGTGGGCGAGGCATCATCCGGGACATAAATGGTACAATCGATCCCCAATTTACCTGCGGCATACGCCACTGCTGCACCATGGTTTCCGGTAGAGGCTGAAACAACACCTCGAGCTTTTTCTTCGTCATTTAAGGACAAAAGTTTGTTTGTTGCGCCCCGGGCCTTGAAAGAACCGGTAACTTGTTCGTTCTCCAACTTGAACCAAACCTCCACACCGGTTAATTCTGAAAATGCTTTCGAATGAATAAAAGGTGTTTTCCGGATAAAGGATTGGATCTTTTTAGCAGCATTGACTATTTCATGAGATAGTGGCATAGGAAAATTTCGAGAAAAAATTGATGAATAAAAAGTGTCATATTTTTTCATCTTAAACAATGAGTATCTAAAAAAAAAGCCATCCAAATAAAGTTGGATGGCTTTTTAACTAATCCTAAGATTGGACTATAAAGGTTCTACCTGTTTAGCAACAGGACCTTTAGGTCCATCACCAACTTCAAACTCGACTTTTTGATTTTCAGAAAGCGTTTTGAAGCCGTCCATCAAAATTTCATTCATGTGAACGAAAAGATCCTTTTGACCTTCACATTCGATAAAACCATAGCCTTTAGAATTATTGAACCACTTAACGGTTCCTTGTTTTTTATCTGGCATTTGTTTCCTTTATCTTTAGTAAGATGTTAAAGCCAATTAATCTTGGCTTCGTGGGCGATGAGAGATTCGAACTCCCGACACCTGCGGTGTAAACGCAGTGCTCTAACCAACTGAGCTAATCGCCCTTATTTTTAGCTGGCGAAATTAATTATTTCTTTGACTCTTTTTTAGATTTTTTTGTACTTTTCAATGCGTCCGGTACAGCGATTTTTAACACATCTTTAATCTCTTTTGCGAAGTGAAATTTTAAATCTTTTGCCACATGTTCAGGGACATCTTCTAAGTCTTTACGATTATGATCTGGAAGAATTACTTCCTTAATTCCTGCCCGATGTGCAGCCGTTACTTTTTCTTTAACGCCCCCAATAGGTAATACATTTCCCCGGAGTGTAATTTCACCTGTCATTGCAACTTTTTCCTTAACGGGGATTCCAGATAAAAGTGAAACAAGAGATGTAACCATACTTACCCCAGCGGATGGTCCGTCTTTTGGAATTGCACCTGCAGGAACGTGAATATGAATATCTGAATTTTCATTAAAATCGGGATCAATATCAAATTCATCTGTATGAGAGCGTACAAATGTGAGACCTGCAGTTGCCGACTCTTTCATTACATCACCCAGTTGACCTGTAAGGGTTAATTTACCTTTCCCTTTCATCCGAGTAGATTCCACAAATAAAATATCACCGCCTGCTGCAGTCCAGGCAAGACCGGTCACAACACCCGGTTTAGTCATTCGTTCTGCAAGTTCTGAGTGAAATCTTGCCGCACCTAAATATTTGGTCACCGCTGATTTTGATATTTTTATTTTTTTAGTTTTTTCTTCTACAATTTTTCGAGCAACCTTTCGAAGGACATTCGCAATTTCCCTCTCCAGATTTCTCACTCCAGCTTCCCTCGTATATGATTGAATTAATTCTTTGATAGAGTTTGTATCTAAAGAAACTTCATCTTCAGTTAACCCATTCTCTTCTACTTGCTTTGGAATAATATGGCGTTTAGCAATTTGGACTTTTTCTTCTTCAATATATCCGGAAAAATTCAAAATTTCCATCCTATCACGAAGTGCAGGTGGAATTGCATCTTGGTAATTCGCGGTAGAGATAAACATAACATTGCTAAGATCAAAGACAACTTCTAGATAATGATCACTGAAAGAATGGTTTTGTTCAGGGTCTAAAACTTCCAATAACGCTGATGAAGGATCACCTCTAAAATCAGCACCAAGTTTGTCAATTTCATCTAACATGAAAACAGGATTATTCGTACCAGCTTTTTTAATACTTTGTATAATTCTTCCTGGTAAAGCACCAATATAAGTTCTCCGATGACCACGAATCTCTGCTTCGTCCCTCACACCCCCTAAGGATAATCGGACAAATTTTCTTCCCATGGCACGTGCAATTGATTTACCGAGAGATGTTTTACCCACGCCCGGAGGACCACCGAAACATAGGATTGGACCCCGTACAGTTCCATCCGGATTTTTCTTTTGTTTCAGGTTTCGGACTGCCAAATATTCAATAATTCGTTCTTTCACTTTTTCCAATCCATAATGGTCTTCATCTAAAATTTTCATAGCTTCTTTTAGATCAATTCGATCCTTGGTGGATTCACTCCAAGGCAGATCTGATAACCATTCAATGTAAGTTCTGGAAACGTTATATTCTGGGGATTGAGTTGGAATTCTAGATAATCGATCCAACTCTTTCATGGCAACATTTTGCGCTTCTTCTGGCAATTTTGCTGCTTTTAATTCATTCTCCAATTCTTTGAGTTCAACTGACCCTTCATCTTCGCCCAATTCCTTTTTGATTGCCTTCATTTGCTCTCGCAAATAATATTCACGTTGTGTTTTACTAATTTCGTCATGAACTTCAGTTTGGATTTCTTCACCTAACTTGATTCGTTGAATCTCTCTTGATATTAGCGTTAGCGCCTTTTCAATACGTTTTTTGATATTTAATTCTTCCAGGACTTCCTGTTTTTCCTGGTTTGAAATAGTCATTATAGAAATAGCTCGGTCTGTAAGTCGATTAGGTTTTTGAATATTTCGCAACATGCCTGAGTGCTCTTCAGTTAGATTTGGAGCCACTTTCATTAAATCTTCAAATGCTTGCCTAAGATTTGAAGCTAAAGCATCTATTTCTAATTTATCTTCTACAGGATCATCATCAAGAGAATCAACTGCTGCAGTAAAATAAGGTTCATTCCCAGTATAATCTAAAATCTTAACTCTAGAGATACCCTGTACGATCGCAGATTTACTATTATCAGGCATATCAAAAACTTTCAATACCTGCGCAAGGGTACCATAAGCATAAAGGTCTTCAGGTTTGGGATCTTCAATAGAACCGTCTTCCTGCGCCACAACTACAATATATCTTTTGTTTGGATCTAGATCATTAATCAACTTCAGACTGCGCTCGCGACCAATATAAATAGGAATCACCTGCTGTGGGAACAACACTGTATTCCGTAAGGGCATTACAGGATAATGATCCGCATCTTTAATATTAAAATTTTCTATTTCTTTTTCTGTGAGTTTATCTACCATGATCGTCCTTTTAGACAAAATTTATAATGTATAATCTTACAAGGATTGTGCCAGTTTTGTTCCACTGATGATTCGTCTATTCATTCAACTTATGTCTGTAGAAATGGCGGACTTTATAATTTATCAATACTTCTAATAAATTGATAAAATACATCTTTCTGAGACATTATTGTCAATCTCGGGCCTGTCCCTTTAAAAAAATATAGTCCACCCGGGGATGATATAATAGCTGCCAATAATGCATAATTTGGCATTTCTGTCTTAGAACCACCCATTCCCATGGATGATTTAATATACGTACCTTCAACATATGAAAAGGTTATATCCATGCCATTTACTTGTTCTTGTGATCTTACTGCAAATTCAGAAGTTGGTCTTGAAGATTCACTTTTGAATTGGTTATACCATCTCTCAAGGTTTGCATCTATTGTTCCACCTATTCCGGAAAAAACTACCAATTCTCCCACTCCATTTTTTCCTGGTAGAATAAATTGAGCAACCCGCATTGAACTGGAAGGATTTTCTCTTTTCCAACCTTGTGGAACTTTGGCTTGGAGATGTCCAATTTGTTCATAACCTCTTTTTAATGAAACTTTGGGTTTACCACGATTAGCTATTTGGATAGTTGGTTTAATATCAAGCTTAGAATTTGCATCACTCAGTTCTGAGTCATTGGATTCATTCCCAATAATATAAATCCCTAATAAAATGCCCGTGAAGACAGTGAACAAAATAATTAAGATCTTTTGATTCATGACCCTTCCATGACCATTCTGGCTTGTTCATCGGCATGGTATGAACTTCGTACCAATGAGCCCGATTCAACTACATCAAACCCTAATTCTAAGCCAATTTTCTTATACTTCATGAATTCTTGATCCTTTACATATCGAATAACGGGTAAGTGATTTTTGCTTGGCTGTAAATATTGGCCAATGGTGAAAATTGTAACTCCAATTTCAATAACTTGCTCCATAGTTTCTACAACTTCATCAAAAGATTCACCTAATCCGACCATCATGCCGGTTTTAGTTCTTAAGCCATTATTGGTAGCGAATTTTAATACATCCAGGCTACGATGCCAGTTAGCTTGACTCCGAACTTTTTTACTTATACGCTCGATACATTCTATGTTATGACCGAAAATTTCAGGTTCAGCAGTAAATACTTTTAATAAAGATGGCTTATGTCCTTTAAAGTCAGGTGTTAATACTTCTACAGTACATTTTGGAACTTGAGTGTGAATTTGTTCGATTGTTTCTGCCCAAATTGTTGCACCATAATCATCCTTGATATCATCTCTATCAACCGATGTAATTACAATATGACGTAGATCCATTTTTTTCACAGCCATGGCAGTTCGAAACGGTTCCATAGGATCATCCCAAATTGGTTTACCAGTTTTTACAGAACAAAATCCACAAGCGCGAGTGCAAACATCTCCAAGAATCATAATAGTTGCTGTACGTCGATCCCAACATTCATAAATATTCGGGCAGCGGGCTTCTTCGCAAACGGTGTGAAGATTATTATCCCGAACAACATCATTCACAAATTTGTAGTCTTCAGTTATTTGAAGGCGAATTTTCGGTTTGAATGACGTTGTGATAGCTTCAGGCATTTTTCTTTTTAAATAGGTAAATCATATAATGACGATACTTTCTAAATAAGTTGCTATTAATCAGTTCCAATTGACCCATTTTAGACTCAATTTTTGTTGCAATAATTTTCCCAACTATAGACGCTGTTTTGGGGTAATTCTTTTTTGCAGAATAAATCCCATATTCCATGACTGGGTTAATAAATCGTTCAATGAAATATTTTCCATAATCCAAAGTGGGCATTGTGTTATCCGTTTGGTCATATTCTCTAATTAGATCAAATCCATTTTCGTTAGCACTTGATAGGTATTTCCCCATATCATGGGACGATTTCAAATGATGGTTCTTTGATCCATCCCGGAAATGCACAAAATAATCAGATACCAGTAAATAGCCACCATCTCGAAGCGTTTCTTTCGCCTTTTTAAATCCTTCATCAATGTTGATGTAGCATGCACTTTCACTTTCTAAAATAAGATCATACTCTTTTACCGGATTGAAGTATTCAAATTTGCAATGATGAAATGTCATAGCATCATTAAACTTTTCTGCAATAACTGATTTTTGAAATTCATCCGGAGATAGTGCTTCCACTAAATATCCCATTTCCTGAAGATAATCTGCGTTTCCGCCAATGCCGCATCCTACATCTAAAATAGATTTAACATCTTCAGGAATAAAAGATGCTAAATGTTCGATGTATCGATTTTGGGCATCTTTTATTTCTTGCAACGTGACTTTATCTAAATCAACAGACTCCGGGTGATCCCAAAACCCATAATGGAGATAAGGAGACTGGATCGTTTCGGAATAGAGTTTTAATACGTGATCAAT
>DPYO01000013.1:8185-8345 GCA_003535775.1 Fidelibacterota bacterium
CCAAGAGATAACATCATCATACTTCGAATCGCTATGGCATCACCTTGGGGAGATTCCACAACAACAGCTTGTTTCTTAATGGCGCCAACTCCTAAAATTCCCACATTGGGTTGATTAATGATAGGTGTTCCGATTGTTACACCAAATACACCAAAATTTG
>DPYO01000176.1 GCA_003535775.1 Fidelibacterota bacterium
ATGCACACCTATCTCATATTGACAGCACAATCCAACCGGGGATTACTGTCAAAAGGGGGCAGTTAATCGGAATGTCTGGTAATTCGGGTACAGAACCAGCCACCAAGGGCACCAGGGACGGTGCTCATCTTCACTGGGAGCTGCTTTTACAAAATAAAGGTGGAGAATCCTATCTAGGGCAAGGGCTTTCCTATGATGACCTTTTTCCTTTACTAAATAATATCTTCTCTTATTAATCTGGCAATAAAAATATCAGAAAACTATTTTCTATAATAAAATCTAATTAACCTCTTTATTTGCTCATGTCAGAAGTAGCCCAATCCATTTCTTATTTAGACCTCATTTATACTCTTATTCCAGTAGGTGTCGTCATATATATACTTTTTAAGTGGCGGTTAAAATATTCAACAGTAATCTATGCACATATTCGCATGTTTATCCAGCTCATAGCTATTGGATATTGCCTGAAATATATTTTTAACAATGACCATCCTGCCATCATTTTACTGGTCCTTGCTGTTATGATTACAATAGCAGGTTACATTGCTCCCAGGCCTCTGAAAAAAAAACAGTTTTCCCATTATTTATTCTCCACTATTGCAATTCTTTTCCCGGGAGCTGTTACACTTTACATTGTAACCCAACACGTTATTCATGTTAACCCGTGGTATAATCCCAATTATTTAATTCCTTTGGGAGGCATGATTTTTGCCAATTGTATGAATTCAATCAGCCTTGCAGCTGAGCGGTTTGAAAACGAAAATGAAAACAGATTATCATTTGAAAATCAGAGAAACATCGCATTCAAGGCCTCTCTCATTCCCATCACTAATTCTCTTTTGGCCGCTGGTTTAGTTTCCCTTCCGGGAACTATGACCGGAATGATATTGTCCGGCATTTCTCCAATCATAGCGGTAAAATATCAGATCATGGTTATGTGTATGATCTTTGGTTCGACAGGACTTTCATCCGCCTTATATTTGATATTGATAAAAACAAAATGAGGAGCACACTCATCAGTATGGGTTCCCTTAATTTCCTGTTTCAGAAGGATCCCTTTTCTGGTTTGTACACCGTCACTTGCCTAGGTTTGATATAAATGGGCCCTAATGCCCTAACATTAACTAATTATACCATGCTTAAGATAGGTGTGTTTTTCTTAAGCGATTTGAGTTCCACATAACATTAATAGATGACAGTGCCATGGCTCCCTCTGCTATTACCGGATGTAATAATCCTAAAAAAGCCAAAGGAATGGCAACCACATTATAAATAAAAGCCCAGAATAAATTTTGCTTAATTTTTTTAAACGTAGCTTCCGCCAAGACTGCTGCACGAACAACACCGGCCAAATCTCCTTTCACCAACACAATATCCCCAGATTCCATAGCAATATCCGTGCCTGTTCCCAGGGCGATACCCACATCCGCTTGTGTCAATGCGGGAGCATCATTGATTCCATCTCCAACCATTGCCACAATTTCCCCCCGATCCTGATAGCGGGAAATAATTCCGGCCTTTTCACCGGGGAGAACTTCAGCGTGTACCTCTGCAATCCCAAAAGATTCTGCAAAAGTTTCTGCAATCTCACTGCGGTCCCCAGTAAGCATAACACAGTGTATCCCTCTTTGTTTTAATTTTTTTATTGCAGTTGCAGAATCTTTTTTTTCCCTGTCTTCAAATTCAATGACACCAGATACCGTATTATCCACGGAGATATAGACAGATGTCCTGTTTGCTTTCTCTTTGTTATCAGCAGACACAAATCCTGAGTTGCCCACTTTTATTTCTCTCCCACCAACTGAAGCCCTGACTCCTTTCCCAGGGACTACTTTAACCCCTTGTGCAGAAGTTAAAACTATATTTTTTTTCTCTGCAAAACGGACAATTGCACATGCCAGCGGATGAGTGGACTCTTGCTCAACTGAAGCTGCAAACTGAAGTAATTCATCCTCAGAATATTTATCTGTTAACTTCGTTTTGATAACTTCCGGCCTCCCCTCTGTTAAGGTACCAGTCTTATCAAACATAATAGTAGAAACTTCCTTCATTCTTTGAATTGCCCCACCATCCCTGATTAATATACCGTTTTCAGCTCCAAGTCCGCTCCCTACCATAAGGGCAGTAGGTGTCGCCAGACCAAGAGCACAGGGGCAAGCAATTACCAATACAGCAATCCCTGAAAAAAGTGCCAAGCCTGTGGGGGACAACGATAAATTCAACCAAGGAATCCAAGGAGAAAATATTTCTGCTGTAAACTTCATTGTGTTTGGGAAAACCAGCCATACAGAAAATGTCAACACTGCGAACACTAAAATAATTGGGACAAAAACTGAAACAATCTTGTCTGAAAAAACCTGTATGGGTACTTTTGTGTTTTGGGCAGTTTCCACCATTTTAATAACCTGCGATAAAAAGGTTTCTTTTCCAACTCGGGTTACCTCCACCTTCAGCGTACCATCAGTGCTGATGGTTCCTCCAATCACTTCATCTCCCTGGCTTTTGTTTACTGGCAGGGATTCGCCCGTTACCATGGATTCATCAACTGCAGAGCTGCCGTTAACAACTAATCCGTCCGTTGGAATTTTTTCTCCAGCCCTTACAATCATTGTTTGCCCTATTTTAAGATCGCGCACATCAGTCTTGGTTTCCACACCTGATCCATCGGCCACCATGGCCTGTTTTGCCTCCAAGCTCATAAGTTTACGAATAGCTTCCGATGACCGACCCCGTGCTCTTGCTTCTATAAAACGACCAGTCAAATGGAACGCCATAATCATTCCTGCAATTCCAGCAAAAGAATGAAGATGAAAATAAAATCCTAAAACACCTGTTGAGAGCGCTGCCAAAGAACCCATCGCGATAAGCACATCCATATTTGGGTTGCGATGGATTGAGGACAGCCAAGCACTCTTCATGGTTTCTTTTCCAGGCAGGAACAAAACAACGCTGCTTATAATAATCATACCAAAATGGAATATATCTTCTGTGGGCCAGGCAAAACCAAAGACCATTTCCACAAGCATCCATATCATCGCAGGAATAGTTAAGCCCCAAGCAAATACTATCTTCTGTCTTGCTGTGTTAATTTTCTGCTCAGTTTTCAGAGAAAGGCTCTCTGTAGCATCCTTTTCTCTCGGATCAATAAATTTTACACCATAGCCAGTTGCCTTTACTGCATCAATCAGCCTTTCGGGGTCTGTATTCCCCTCTACAGTCGCTTTTTCCAAAGACAGATTCACGACAGCAGACCTTACCCC
>DPYO01000014.1 GCA_003535775.1 Fidelibacterota bacterium
TTGCACGGACGCGTCCGTTAAATACCAATTCCGCTCCATCCTGAGTGCGGGAATCATCTGATGGAAAGGGTGTAATGGGTCCTTTTACTATTTCAATTTTAATCATCTATCCCCCCTGCACCGGCGGAATAAAAGCTACTTCATCCCCATTTTTAAGTTCAATCTCTACCGGTATATATTTTTGATTTACCGCAATCCTTAATGTGACTTTATCCAATTTGCCTTGCGCTTGATTCCGCACCAGTTCTTCCAGTTCTGCGGAAGTTGTACCCGGTTCCAATGCCAAGCTCATTTCATCCTTGCCCAGGACATATTTCACTTGGGAAAAACATTTTACTTTTACCTGTATCATAATTCGATCGTTTGGGTTGTATGGTTCATGCCGTCATACACCAGAAGTTTCCCAGCCAGATTTGGTTCAATTCCTACAATAAGTTTTACGGCTTCAAGTGCTTGGATATTTCCAATAATTCCCGGTACCATTCCCAATACGCCGGCATCCGCGCACGTATCCCCACCTGATGGCGGTTCGGGGAATAGCTCACTATAACCAGAACTTCCATTGACATTCAAAATCGCAACCTGACCTTCATAACGATACAAACCACCATACACCATGGGAACCCCTGATTCTTTGGATAATCTGTCAATTAACAGTCGCGTTTGAATATTATCAGTTGCGTCAATAATAATATCTGCATCATTTACAAAATTCACTCCATTGTCTTCATTCAAATACGCATCAACTATTTCAACAACTGCATCCCCATTCAATTTTTCTAACTTCTCTTTTGCTGCTTCCACTTTCAATCGGCCAATATCTTTAACACCATACAAAGGTTGGCGATGCAGATTGGAAAGTTCCACTTTATCTCCATCAATAATTTTCAGTTTGCCGACACCTGCGATGGTAAGCGATTGTGCCGCAGGGCAACCAAGTCCGCCCATGCCAACAATTGCAATCGTAGCACTCAAAAGTCTTTTTTGTCCATCCAGTCCAATTTCAGGCAGTACTGTTTGCCTGGACCACTGACTCAAATCTTCCTTTTCCGATTGAAATTCAATCCACGCCTGAACACCACCTAAAAGACTAAAAGTATTTTCCAGATGTTTCTCAACAATAATTCCTTCGGTCACGATCCCAAATTGACAAACCAGTACCGTATCATCTTCAGTTTCCAGAATGGAGTTGGCATCAGAAATAGAAGGGTTTAGACCAGTTAATGGAAATTCATTTCGATGTTCCTCCGGACGAATATCCACAACTGTAAAAGATTTTCCATTATCCATCCATTGCTGCAATTCCTGCGGAGTAATGATCATTTAATATTTTTCCAGGGTAAAACATTAATACGGATTTCTTCGCCCGGTTGCAATGAACTTTCTCCTGTTTTGGATCCTAAAATGCAGTTGGCTTCCAAAGATGATGAAAGCATATGAGAGCCCATTTTTGGGGAAGGCTTACATACCAGTTTTCCATCTTCCATCCAGGCTTTACCAAATAGGAAGCGACATTTAACTTTTTCCCGGGGGAAAGATGCCTTCAATATACCGGTTAAAAAGTTTTGTTCAGATTTTCCCATCATGACATCCAGCACCGGCCAGACCCATTCCATAAACCCGATGTAAGACGATACGGGATTCCCCGGCAGGCCAAATATGAGTGTGGATTCACCCGTTCCAAAAAAGAATGGCTTCCCCGGTTTCTGGGCAACTTTCCAGAAATGTTCCTGCACACCCAATTCCATGAAAACATCCCGCACATAATCAAACCGTCCCATGGATACGCCGCCGGAAGAAATGACCATATCACAGGTTTTCAACGCTTCCAATAAAAATGCACGTAGCGATTCTTGATCGTCTTTAATCACATCCCGCATAACGACTTCCGCCCCGGATTTTTCAGCCAACTCTGCAAAAATATAGAGATTGGAATTATAGATTTGCCCCAGTTTTAATTCAATCCCTGGCTCCACCAATTCATCCCCTGTACCAAAGATAGCAATGCGCGGTTTTTTCGCCACAGAAATTTCTCCATATCCAAAAGTAGCCAACGTGCCAATTTCATTTGGTGTAATGTGTGTACCTTTGGGGATCAGCATATCTTTATCCTGAATTTCTTCTCCTTTTTCGCGAATATGTTTCCCGGTTTTGGCTTCCTGAAATATCTGAACTGAATCTGTATCGGAAAATCCACTGGTATCTTCCACCATAACAATTGCATCGGCACCATTTGGAATGATCGCACCGGTCATACATTGAGCACATTCACCGGGACCAAGAGTGATATCACCAGGGGAACCTGCGGAGCTCACACCTACCATTTTCAATGTGACAGGCAATGGCTGGTCCGCACCTTTTGTATCAACTGCGCGAACCGCGAACCCATCCATGGCAGAATTATCAAAGCTGGGCATTGGAAAGGTTGCTATAATATCCTGCGCAAGAATCCTATTTCCGGCATCCTTCAAAAAAACGGTTTCAGTGCCTGACAATGGAATATGTTTATGAATGATGGATTTAGCTTCTTTAACAGGTATCATAGAATTTTCCTTAATAAAAAGATGATGGCAATAATGATTACTGCCCCCATCATTTTTTGAATGGTTTTCGCTTCATATTTGGATGATCCAAAATAAGAACCAGCAAATCCCCCTACAATCACGGCACTAGAAAGAGAAAGAATAAAGTCAAGATCAAAAGTGCCTTCCTGAGCCCTGGCAATAACTCCCGCCAAAGAATTCACCCAGATAAATACGGCTCCGGCAGCGGCAGCCTCCTTTTCACTTCCTAGGCCAAACATGACAATCAATGGCACCAGGTATATCCCGCCGCCGATCCCGACAGTTCCGGCTACAAATCCAAGAACAGCCCCCAATCCTAAAATAAAAACCCACTTTATTACACCAGATAATTGGAAGGAAAACTTTAGGTTATTAAGGAAATAAATTCTTATTACCACCAGAATGAGGGTCATTAATAACAACAGTTGAAATATGTCCTTGGACAATATCAATGTTCCCGCTAAATAGGCCATGGGAATGGACGTCACCATAAACGGTCCAATTAAACTCATCCGACCATGGCCATTACGCCAGAAATTGATTACACCGACAGAGGTAACAATCAGGTTTAAGGCTAATGATGTGGTGGGAATGATAAGATAATTAATTCCGAAAATAGCCATGAGTGCTGTATAGGATGAGCCGCCTCCCAATCCCACACTGGAATAAATGAATGCAACAACCAAGAACAGAATGGGCAAGATATATTCCATCAATGCTTTTCACCCTTCATCATGTGAAATGAATGAAAAATAGTTGGAATTAACACCTTTAACGCATCTTTGACCGCACCGGTGCTTCCAGGTAGACAAATGACAATTGCCCCGTTTACAACTCCAGCTGTCAGACGTGACAGTATGGCTGTTTTTACCTTGCCGCGGCCATAGGCGTGGAGTGCTTGCTCAATACCAGGTAATTTGGAGTCAAATTTATTCTCCATCATTTGAATTGTTAAATCACGGGGACCCAGTCCAGTGCCACCTGTGGTTATAATCAGTTCCAATCCAGCTTTAATCCAGTTTTGAATTGTGGGTACAAGTTTATCAGACCCATCGGGCAAAACCTCTTGATGCAAAGTCCTGCAACCGGCATCAGAAAATCCTTTAAGCAGTATGGGGCCGGATTTATCTTCACTCTTATCTGCAGAAATACTGTCACTCATGGTAATGATTCCAACGCTGGGCCGATACTCAACTGCATGATCCGATTTTCCGCCAATCTTTTCCACCAGCTTGATTGCACCGATGGTCATGGTCTTATCCACAGCCTTACACATATCATACATTGTCAGCGCTGCGGTAGAAACAGCTGTGAGCGCTTCCATTTCTACGCCTGTGGCTTCCCGTGTTTTAACAATCGACCGGATTATGATTAGCTCCCTGCCCAGCTCAAATTCTAGATCTACAAATGAGAGATTCAGCTGATGACACATTGGGATAATTTCGGCTGTTTTTTTTGCAGACTGGATGCCTGCTATCTTTGCAGTGGTCAGCACATTTCCTTTTGGAATTGAATTATCCTGTATTAATGCAATCGTAGCTTGCTGAAGATGGATTTTCCCCTCAGCTTTCGCCACGCGTATTGTGGCAATTTTATCTGTCACATCCACCATTTTAACATCTCCTTTAGAATCTAAATGGTTGAATTCATTCATATTGTTTATCCTCCAATTTGCGTCATTGACTCCCGACTGTTGCTTCCCGATTTCTGAGCTGTCCATCCGTCGAATAATTTTTTCCACATAGCTGATAATATTAACTCTTTCATTTCTTCCTCCGTACCCCCTGAGCGCATTAAATCTCTCAGATTAAATTCATTATGTGCATAGAGACAATTTCGAATTTTCCCGTCCGCGGTGATACGAATACGGTTACAATTTCCACATAAGTTTCGTGAATATGATGGTATAACCGCGACTTTTCCTGCATAATCTGGCACTTGAAAAATGAAATGTTCCGTAGCCGTTCCATCAGTTATTTTTATATTTGGAAAATGATCCTTCAGTTCTTTTTGGATATCTTCACTGCTAAAAAATTTTCCCGTTTTCCAAATCTGATGGGCATCAAATGGCATTAATTCAATAAATCGGACAGTCAGTGGATAGTTCTTCGTCAATTCAACAAATTCAACAATTTCACTATCATTAAAGCCGCGCAGAGCAACCACATTAATTTTTATTGATAGGATTCCGGCAGTTTTTGCAGCTTCCAACCCTTCCAAGGCACGCCCCACTTCATCCCGACGAGTGATTTGGAGATATTTTTCGGGATTCAGAGTGTCAATACTGATATTGATCCCGGATAATCCCGACCCTTGCAGGTCCGCCGCATACTGCTTGAGTAAAACACCATTCGTCGTCATATTGACTGAGTTAATCCCCGATATCAATGAGGTTTTTTCAACAAGTTCTGCCAAGTCCTTTCTCAAAAGGGGTTCGCCACCTGTAAAACGAATTTTGTTTACACCTAATTCTGAGACAACAGTAATAATTCGCATTATCTCCTCCGTCGTCATCATTTCATTTTTAGACTTGAATTGTATTCCCTCTTCCGGCATACAGTAAATACAGCGCAGATTACACATTTCATTCAGGGCTATACGTAAATAGTTGAAGGTACGACCAAAGCGGTCGATCAGGATGCGCGGATAAATCCCAGCATCAAGGCTGGCTGAAGATAGATTTGTTCTATTTCCCATTTTCTCATTCCAATTCATCCCGAATGATTTCGGGAATCGGGAGCTAATGCGGCTGTTTCCGGCTACACCGTATCGGTCTCAGATCCTATTCCTTTATAAGAACTTAGATGTTTTGACTTAGAGAATTGCTGTGACAAAGTAGCTTAGATAATGTTTTCTATTCATTCCTTTTCACAATCTAATTTTTGAATCCGATTTTGATGACGTCCTCCTTCGAAAGGTTCTTTCAACCAGAGATCAATAATATAGATAGCTTTGGAGAAAGTTAAAAACCTGGCACCAAGGGAAAGTATATTTGCATTGTTATGTTTTCGGGAAAGTATCACTATCTCTTCTATTTCACCATAATATACAGCGGCGCGAATACCTGTCACCCGATTTGCTGCCATCGCTTCTCCTTGTCCTGAGCCGCCCATAATAATTCCAAAGCTATCGGGATCTTTTGCGACAGCGCGAGCTGCAGGAAAAATGAAATCGGGGTAATCATCCTGTTTATTATATTCTAAGGCTCCATGGTCTGTAACTTTATGACCATTTTCTTGAAGAAATTTTTTAATCTCTTCTTTTAATGCGAATCCAGCATGATCTGTTGCAAGGTGGATTTTCATTGTTCCCTTTATAAAAGTGATGCTATATATTCACGAATTCGAGATTCCACCTGACTAGCGGTAAAACCAAATTCGTTTGCTAAATCTGTCCCTGGTGCACAAGTCCCAAAATGATCTAATCCAATCTTAATTCCATTTTGTCCAACATATTTTTCCCACCCAAGAGTCACTCCTGCTTCCAAGGACACTATTAAACATCCCCGAATTGGAATGACTTCATTTTTGTACTCAAGTAATTGCTTATCAAATAATTCCCAGCAAGGCAAACTCACAACCATAATTTGTTTATCCGTCATATTTTCTGCCACTTTCAGGGCTAAGGACACTTCTGATCCTGTAGCTATCAAATTAATCTCAGGTTTTGCACATTCCCTGATTATATAGCCACCCCTACGAACCCCTTTTTCAATTTTTTTAATGGATTTCTGAAAGACCGGCACACCCTGTCTTGTCAATAAAAGAGCACTGGGATTATTTTTGGATTCCAGCGCTAATTTAAAGCAAATAGCCGTTTCTTTAGCATCAGCAGGACGGAATACCTGCAAATCTGGAATAGCTCTTAATGCCATGGTATGTTCCACAGGCTGATGGGTGGGACCATCCTCTCCAACATAAAAAGAATCATGGGTAAATTCATGAATGACCCGAATCTTCTGCAGTGCACCAAGGCGCAAAGCAGGACGGCTGTAATCAGAAAAAACAAGAAATGTTCCTCCAAAAGGAATTATGCCGGAATGAAGAGCCATCCCATTTAGAATGGCAGCCATGGGAAATTCTCTTACTCCAAATGCAAGATTGCGCCCAGAACGATTATCTTTCTGAAAATCTCCATATTGTTTTGCAAAACCACCTGTATAATTGGACGGTTCAAGATCTGCAGAGCCCCCGATAATATTTGGAAGTTGTTCCGCAAATTTTTCCAGTGTTGTTCCAAAAGCTTTTCGTGTTGCCAAAGAAACACCATCACCAAATTTGGGAAAGTCTAATTCAGGAAGATTGCCCTCTATTACCTGAGTCCATAATTGATTAAAATCTCCATCTTTTCTAACGATTTCCAACGATTTTTTCCAGTCTTTCACTTGATTTTCTAAATCCGAAAATCTTCTCTGAAAATACCTTTTGACTTTATCTGGAATAAAAAATAATTCTGGAGGAAGTCCCAGCAATTCTTTGGATGCATCAATCTCAGCCTGCGGAAGGGGTGATCCATGGGTGTTATGGTCTCCCTCCATAGAAGCAGTTCCTTTTGCCATAACAGTCTGGCCGATGATAATGCTGGGGCGATTAATAACCTGAGCCTTCTGAATTGCCTCCCGTATGGCGTGATGATCATGACCATCAATTGTTTGAACATGCCAATTAAATCCTTGAAATACAATTGCAATATCTGTTGATTCAGATCGATTTGTTTTTCCAGAAATCTGGGCTTTGTTTGAATCATAAAGCATTATCAGTTTTGACAATCTCCAGTGCCCGGCCAAGGCAGCCGCTCCAAGTGCAACCGGTTCCTGAAGATCTCCATCACTGGCCAAGACATAGGTGAAATGGTTAAGTAAATTAAATCCATTTTTATTGTAAAGATTATCAAGAATTATTTCCGCAACCGCCATGCCAGTTGCCATTCCAACACCTTGTCCAAGAGGCCCCGTGGTAGCTTCTACACCCGGGGTCTCCACTTCTGGATGACCCGGTGTTTTACTGTGGAGTTGACGGAAATTTTTTAAATCATCAATCGTCAATCTTTCTGAAAGATGTAATAACGTGTACAGGAGCATTGATTCGTGTCCCGCGGAGAGAACAAACCTATCCCTGGCAATCCAATCAGGGTCATGGGGATCCTGTTTTAAAAATTCAGTAAATAAAATATAGACAAAATCTGCTGACGACATTGGTCCTCCAGTATGGCCGGAGTTCGCCTTTCTGACACCATCCATTACCAATCCCTTAATCACATTGACAGTGAATAAGTCTTTTTCCTCTGTCAACCAATCATTAAAAGTTGATAATTCACGAAATGTTCTCATGTCACACCTAAGGCCTTAAATTTCTGGATTGTTTTTACCGGGTTTTCAGATTGAAAAATTTCCGATCCTGCCACCAATATTTCCGCCCCTGCTTTCGCTATTTCTTCAGCATTTGTCAATTTTATTCCACCATCTATTTCTATGAGTATTCTATCCCTGAGACCAAATTCTATCAATCTCTGATGGATATCTTTGATCTTTTTAGTGGAACTGGGAATATATTCCTGTCCGCCAAATCCGGGCTCCACGCTCATAATAAGAATTAAATCAATCTGATCCAAAAAGGGTTCTATCATGGAAAAAGGGGTTTGTGGTTTTAAAGAAATTCCAATCTGTTTATTTGTTGATCGGATTAAATCAATGACCAGTCCCGGCTCCTCTGTAGCTTCCACGTGAAAAGTAATTCCATCTGCACCTGCATTTGCAAATGGCTTGATTAAATCTTCAGGATGCTCTACCATAAGATGTACATCCAGAAATATTTTTGTCAAAGGTTTTATAGATTTTACGACGACAGGTCCAATGGTCAAGTTTGGTACAAAATGATTGTCCATTACATCCACATGAATGTACTCTGCACCGCCTTTTTCGCAAATATCAAGGGCAGAATACAGATGTGAAAAATCTGCAGATAAGATGGAAGGTGCAATTTTGATAGGATTTTTCGCCATTTATGCCGGTGGAGTTTACCTTTGCAAGATAAACATTTTCAATGATGAATCTTTAATCCCACTCAAAACCTGCAGTTTTCCCTGTATTTAAATTAATCTCAATAGAATTGTAGTCCTGTAGCTCCGGCAGGAAATAATACAACATTTTAAATTCCATCTTCTCATCTATCCAGACAGAATCCGGAGGTCCTAACGTCTCCACAACCAGTTTTTCTGATGGATATTTTTCCAGGAATGTCCAGACAGTATAATCACTTTCATGTCCTTGAGGCAAATCCGACGAGATGCCGTTATCTACCGGACTTGATGGTGGTGATGAACAACCTGATAATAAAATAAAGACTACTAAAATAAATTGTTTCATTCCTTGGAAAGTAAGGATGGAAGAAGAGACAATCAAATAGTGGAATATCAATTTTTATCCTGATGTACACAAAATTTATATTAGATTGTTTTTTTCAAAGGAGATAAATAATGTCCGAGACACAACCCAAAAAAGACTTTTTTTCTGATGCAGAATTTTACACCAGTCCTGAGGCAAGGTCGCTTCGTATTCTATCCGAATATCTTGGCCCACGCCAACGGTTTTCACGAAATCATATCGAGGACACCATCGTTTTTTTTGGTTCTGCACGATTGGTTTCGAAACAGAAAGCAGAACAGGCACTGAAAAAAGCGTCTAAATCCCCTTCCAGACAAATGCGGAAAAAACTTGAACACGATTTAACCATGAGTCAATATTATGAGGACTCGAAAGCCTTAGCAAAAAAATTAACTTATTGGAGTAAAAAGAGAAAAAACTCTAAACATCGATATATCATCACTTCTGGTGGAGGTCCCGGAATTATGGAAGCAGCCAACAGGGGAGCTTCCGAGGCAAAGGGACTGACAATCGGTTTAAATATCACTTTGCCCCATGAACAATCCGGAAACAAATGGCTTACCCCAGAGCTATGCATGGAATTTCATTATTTCTTCATGCGAAAATTCTGGATGGCGTATCTTGCTAAAGCTTTAGTAGTATTTCCCGGCGGTTTCGGAACCCTGGATGAATTGATGGAAATCCTGACTTTGATCCAGACTAAAAAAATAAAGAAATCCATACCCATTGTTCTCTATGGAAAAAATTTCTGGGATAATACAATAAATTGGAAATATCTCATAAAAGCAGGAACTGTGTCCAAAAAAGATTTAGATCTGTTTACTATTTGTGATTCCGTAGAAGACGCATTTACGTTTCTTACCACTAAAATTACCGGTACTCACACCGGACCAAATTTCTAATATTTATAATGAAAAATACAATTCTTTACCTTTCGTTGTACTGAATAAATTCAAATAAGAAAAAAAATATTTTTAATAATTCCTTTATTTGAAAAAATATTCCTTTGTGTGTTGCTCTTTCCCCATGTTCATACATATAGGATATTAGCAAACGGCTATCTGCCAAGCTATCTGCCAATTTTATTGATTCCGTATAAGGAGACATAGCATCATTAGCTCCGTGCATGACAAATACCTTTTGAGTGACCTGGTCACACCAGTATTTTGGAGAAATACTGATAAACTCATCTTGTAAATTTTTCCAAAATAAATTTATGATTCTCTCAATTTCAGAGCTGATCTCTCCTTTAAGTATATGAGTGATCAGTTCCTTATCTTTTTCTGAGATTTTTTCCAATTCTGTATTAATGCCCTCCTGATCTTCTTGTACACTTAGTTTGAGTATCTTTTGAGTAGTTATTGTATCATATCCCACATCTACTCTGGATAAATAGTTATGAAACAGTACAATTAAACCCCATTCATCTGCCTGTATAATTCTTTCAACTCCGTTAACCTCTAGTTTTCCGGTTAAAAGAAAGCGTAGCGCAGTTTCAATAGCATAATGGGTGCCATATACCAGCATTGACTTTGGCGGATATTTTTGGAACTCATTTCTCAGGCTTGCTTTAAGGACCATGGCACCACCAAAACTGATTCCTATTACAATTATCTTATTTTTATGTACATTTTCCCTCGTTTGTACCCATTGAAAAAAATGTCCCGTCCAACTGATAATTTCAGGGGAAATTATTAACTTTTTTAAAGGAGGAATTCTTGGTAAAAATACCAAATAACCTGCATTCGACAGTACCTTAGCCAGCAAATTCATTGTAGGATGTTCTTCTGCAGATGGCGATGCTCCTGGATAAATTATTACTGTATGCTCAGTGGAATTTTTTGGATAAAATACCCGCATTGGTGTGCTTTCCTTATTCAGACCGGGATATGATTCGTTCGAGTGAACCAATTTCCTTAAATGTGAATTTTCTCCTCGAACTAATCCGGTGATGATCTTGGCAGTACGAAAAAATTTATTTAGTGTACTTGCCATTATTAATATTTCAGAAGAGAAAAACTAAAAATTATGTAAAGATTTATCTAAAATACTTTAAAGGTCAACTACCAGTGTAATATTTTTTCCATTTCGCAGCACATCTACATTGATCCTCTGTCCCGGTTTGCATTCTTCCAGTCTATACATATAATCGTAAATATTTTTGACTGGCTTCCCATCCATTGCAACGATTACATCTCCCTTTTCCATGCCGGCACGCTTTGCTGGTTTATTGTTTATAACACCATCCACCCGGAGTCCTTCTCCTTCTTCGGATGAATAGTCCGGCATGATCCCAAGTGTAACTTTGAATCGGCGCCTGCCGGACGGTTGTTCTTTTGGCCCTGCCTCCTGGTATACCAGCGATTCCGGTACATTTGCTGCCTCAATAATTAAATCATGCACAAATTCTGCAACTAGTATTTCTCCTGAAAGATTAATTTTTTCCACATCATCTTCGGGGGTATGATAATCTTCGTGAACGCCTGTAAAAAAAAATAATACAGGGATATTTTCAACATAGAAAGATGTATGATCTGATGGTCCATACCCTTCTGAAGAAAGTTTTACATTCAAATCTTCTCCCTCAGCAAATCGCTGGACAAGGTCACTTAAACCAACAGCAGTACCGGTTCCGCCAACTGTTATTGCTTTTGTGGTCGAATCCAAGCGACCAACCATATCCAGATTAAACATCAATTTGATCTTTCCCAAGTCTACCAATGGATTATTTACAAAATATTTAGAACCCAACAGTCCCATTTCTTCCGCTCCGAAAGAAAGAAACAGGATGCTTCTTTTCAATTTTGTTTGTTCTGCTTTCAGTTTTTCTATTATTTCAAGGATGGCAGCAACTCCCGAAGCGTTATCATCTGCACCATTATGAATTACCAATGTGTCCGGTCTTCGCGAACCGGAATGTG
>DPYO01000070.1:0-1512 GCA_003535775.1 Fidelibacterota bacterium
TTGCCGAACAGCATTCGCAACAGTTAGTTTTCCGCTTAGACGCGGTTCAAGAGATGTAAAATAATTGTTGTCAGCTGCTGTAAAAACCATTATTCCAGAATTTGGTAAAACAGAAGAAACAAGCCCATAGTTCACACTCCTGGTTACCTTCCCTAGTTTTCCTTCTGTTAATTCCCAAGACTTTCTTTCTTCAGCAAAACGTGATAAGAGTTTTTTTAAAGGTGAAGAGTAAAATCTTTTTTCCTTTATTTTAGAAAAATCAGTTATCTTCTTCTTCTCATGAGTTTGTACATGATGGACGGAATCAAATGATATCTTATAATAATCAAAAACCGGTATCGAAAGAGAAAGAAATAATTTCTTTTGTCCAGAAACAGAAAAGATGCGGTCTTTCTGAATAATCCCGATTTTCCTTACCTTAAGACCCGATTCTTTTACATATCTTTTTATCTCTTGGTCACATCCAGCCTGGATAAAAACCAGAATATCTTCGTATGCACCCCAGTCTCTCAATTTTCCTACAAGATTTTTTGCATTTATCCCAGTAATCTTTACAGAAATTCCAACATTATGCGTCTGGGCAAAATTTACTAAAGCAGTTCCCAGCCCCTTTTCATCAATGATTTTCACACCTGAAAGCCATGATTTTCCTTTAATCGTTTTTATCAAGGAATTGATACTAAAGTCACTTTTGGGATTTTTCCATGAATGTCCAGCTGTAATACAAAAGATTTCTGTACCGGCTAAAGGTGGTGTCACCACAAAACTGTTCTTTTCATTGGTACCAACAGCAGCAGTTTGCAGGAGTGTGTATTCCTGTCCCTGATAAGGAATAGTGATATTCCCACCCAGCTTTTTGATCTTGCTGACCCTGCCCTGTTTTAAAAATTTGTTGATGACTGTATTATTCGCTGTAGATATATCTGAATAATACACTTGGAGATGATTACCAAAGATTGCCTGCTCACGGAGAGTGAAATCAACGTCCAGCTTCACACGACCATTCTGTAAAAGGAGTTTAGTCCCACCGGAAATCAGGATAGAATTTCCATTATCATATTGGATAACCGGATTGATATGGTTCCTCACTCCGTCATCAAGGCGCATTATCGTTTCAAGGTAGGGTCGCATTTTTAATTTATCCACATTGACCATGGCTAGAAACTCAAGTTCCAAATCAGTTGGTTTTACCCTCAAAAGATACTTGATCGCAGATCGATCCACGTCTTGAAGTAACTGTGCGTATGTTTTTTGTTTTTTAATGGTCAAGCTTGGCACAGGCTGAAGGAATAAAACGGGATTCTATTCATTTTTTTATGTTTCGGTTAATACTCTGAAGATTGATCAAAGTCAGGTAATCTGTTTATCAACAAAAACCCTGGATATATCATCCCATGAAAAGCCTTTCCTTTTTAAAAAATTCACTATTCGGCTTTTCTCTCTTTCCTGTAATTGGGAATTCCTGCAGATTTTCTTTTTTTTCAGATGATTTCCAAGCAGTGTGTCAATGGG
>DPYO01000070.1:1890-2785 GCA_003535775.1 Fidelibacterota bacterium
GTGGTTTGAAAGTTCCACTCTCAGAATCGAAGGGCCGATCCCCTTGCTTCGTATCTTGTCCCGGGAAAAGGCTAATGCAAATTCAGAATCGTTCAAAATATTTTTCGCATCAAATTCCTCCAGTAAAGGTTCAATATCTTGGACATCATAGCCCTTTTTAAGAAGGCGCTGCTTGAGTTCTGACAGGCTCCGCATTCTGAAACTCAACAAATTAAGTGCTGAATTCCTAAGCTTCTGTTTCTGTTCAGAATTCGTTAGTTGTTTTAGCTTGTTCGGAGTGAGTTCATCTCCTGGATGAACCGGGTTTGAGAGTAATACTTCCTCAGAAATTCCTATAAAAGTGCCATCATCAAATATAATTGTTCGACGATCAGGATGACGAACCTGAGTTTTGATCTCTTTAATCCTTTGAGTCAGGAGCATCTCCCTGGTTATCCAAACCCATGAAGGCTTTGACCTTTGAAATAACTTTTTTCAATTCTTTGGGATTTTCTTTGAGATACAATTTTGCGTTTTCACGACCCTGTCCAATTTTCAAATCCCCATAGGAAAACCATGAACCCATTTTTTCGATAATGTCTCCTTTGATAGCAAGATCAAGAATATCGCCTTCAAAAGAAATCCCTCGTCCATACATTATATCGAACTCCGTCATTTTAAATGGCGGTGCTACTTTATTTTTGACCACTTTAACGCGCGTGCGATTTCCAATCGATTCTGTTCCATCTTTTATAGTGGCTATGCGCCGTATTTCCATACGAATCGATGTATAAAATTTCAATGCCCTTCCGCCAGGAGTGGTTTCCGGGTTACCATACATGACCCCAATCTTCTCCCGAATCTGGTTAACAAAAATAACACATGTGTTAGACCGGGATACTGTTCCGGTCAATTT
>DPYO01000006.1:0-1889 GCA_003535775.1 Fidelibacterota bacterium
GGATTCGAGTTCTTTTCTAATATCCGATTTTTTAAATTCCATATTTCCCTGGCGGGAGAATTTTAAAAGACTACTGATGATTTTAGAAATACGTTGGATTTCCTCCATGATGGAGGTCAAATCATTACATAATTCTCCATCCTTGTTTCTCTCAATCAGTAAAGATTGGCTGTGCCCAGATATGATATTAAGGGGATTTAAAATTTCGTGGCACACACCGGCAACCATTCTTCCAATTCCTGCCAGTTTTTCTGAGCGGAGAATTTGGTTTTGGGCCGTTTTAAGTTTCTCCATGGACGCTTGAAGCTCTTGGTTGGCAAGGGTTAGGTCCACGTGCGATTTTTTCAGTTTCTCTTCCGCATGTTTTCTTAACTCCGCTTCTTTTCGTAGGCCTAATGCGTAGCGGATAGACTGGGTGACCGATTCGGCGGATAATTTTGCCTTTGTAATATAGTCGGTCGCGCCAGATTTCATGGCTTCAACGGCAACTTCCTGGTCCCCTTGTCCTGTAAAAAGAATGATAGGAATATCACAACCCTGTTTGCGAATATTTCGCAACAGTTCGATGCCGTTTATTTCTCCCAACCGGTAATCAAACATAGCTAAATCGTAATGGAAGGGATTTAGTTGTTCGAGACTACTGCCGATGGATGAATAATGGTCGATCAGGGGAGCGGGTTCTCCCAAGCCTTCTTTAAGAATATCTTTGATAAAAAAGGCATCATCTTCATCATCCTCGACGATAAGAATTTTGAGAGATTCTCGAGCCATGGTCTGGAAGTTATCAGGTAGGTAATTTTACGATGCTCAGCCAGTACTTTTGCAAGGCCTCCATCGTAGATTTGAAATCCGCATACTTGAAAGGCTTTTGAATAAACGAATTAGCCTCCAATTGATAAGCCTGATTAATATCAGCATCGGCCTGCGAAGTAGTCAGAATGATGATGGGGATGCTTTTACGTTTCGGGTGGGTTTTAATTTCATCAAGGGCTTCACGCCCATCTTTTTTGGGCATATTGAGGTCAAGGATAATTAGGCTGGGTTTTTTTCCGGAGAATTATCGAGCTTGTCACAAGTATCCAGATAATTTAAAAGTTCCTCACCATCTTTTACCCAATGGATGAAACCGACATCGCCTTCCTTCTTTAAGGCCTCAGCGATCAACAAATAATCGTCCTCATCATCCTCTGCAATTACAATATCGAGAGACTTTTGAAAATTAACCATCTACTGTCCAGCTCGTTCTTTCTACTGCAGGTCAATGAATCAAGAAAATAAATATTATTTATCCGGATTTATTTTTGATTTCTTGAATAAACTTTTCTCTATCAATTTTTAATTTTTCTTTAAACTTCTTAATGCTTCCATATTTATTAACATAATGACTTCTGATTTCATCAACGGTCATAATTTCTGATCCTGTGTCACCTACCAGGCAACGTCCCTTTATGTCACAGGTCCAAATGGGATAATCCTTTCCTATCTCTGGTTTTAAATCATCTGGGATATTGGAAGAGTGCGGCAGACTGGAATAATTAGCGTCCCTCCGTTCCTCAATGCGGTCGATTTCTTTTATCAGGTCATCAATACACTCTCCATCCCAATCGCCGATATGGTCATCCCCATCTGCTGAAAAAATGCGGTTTTTAAGTTGTGGGTCAACCGTTATTTTATCCAGCGAAAAACGCCTTCCTATTTCTGACATTCTATAATTCCCTTAATTATCTGCTTTCGTTGTACTTGGGTTAGTATAATTTGAATATAGCATAAAACAAAAAAAATAGATAAAATGCTTGATTTTAACGTGGTTACAACCACCTATTCATTTCCTCGTAAGCAATATTTCTTTGAAGGTAAGTTGTAATTTAAGAAAAACAGTTTAGGTAATT
>DPYO01000006.1:2269-2890 GCA_003535775.1 Fidelibacterota bacterium
GACCCGATGAAAATTTTGTGAGGATTTCAGGCGGAAAGCAGGGTTCCGGAAAATTAGAAGCAATAAAACTTCGAGTTATAATCAGTTGGCTATATATAAAATCGGGATGGGCAAATCAAGAATATTTTTTGAATAAAGTTTGATCGGTTGAAGGTAGTGTGGTAATTATTTATTTGGTTTTAAACATATCAACCTTAATATGGGAGTAGAATATGGCAACGCATGAACAAATTGTTTCTGCTTATGAAAACTACCTGGCAGAAAATGAGAGCTTCGAAACCAAAAGTATAAAAGCCGCAGCGGCTCGTGCTCGTAAAGCTCTGGGTGAGCTTGGGAAACTGGCTAAAGCCAGGAGGGCAGAAATTCAGGAAAGGAAAAATAGTTTATAGGGAGGTATGGTCATTGAGTCCCGCCATTCGCGGCGGGATTAAGCCTTTTCATTTACCAGGTCTCCTCCGTAAGCCCATAAATGACAGCGGTGTCCCGCACGAAGCTGTATTGTAAGCCTCAAGTGATTTTGACTACTTTCCCCTCCGGCGGCGAGTCCACTTCTACCCTTGCGGGGTATGCGTGATGTCCTCTTCCTCAGTCTTCAGGCCCCGTGATATTTCACCTTAGTTT
>DPYO01000195.1 GCA_003535775.1 Fidelibacterota bacterium
AAAAATGATTTCCGCTTACAGAAAATATCAAGGAGTTTTAAGTACGATTTGTGATTGTTTTATTGGTAAAAAATACCGGGAATATGCACTACGTGCAATGGGTGCAGCAATTTCCCCTCCATGTCCACCATTCTCAACTAATATTACTGTTGTTAGTATTTGGTTATCCTTCTTTCCAAATCCGATGAACCATGCATGAGGATCTCCATGCGGATTTTCTGCAGTTCCAGTTTTACCCCCTATAATTAATCCCTTGATTTTTGGATCAGCAGCTCGGCCGGTACCTTGATTATCGGAAACTGTTGATAGTAAATATTTTTCAATTTTAGTCCAGGTATTGTTTGAATATTGGGGTCGAATGCCCTTTTCTTCATTATCCTTCTTTACAAAATGTAATCGCCCTGCATTGCCGTGAGTGGCTATTTGATTAATAAATTGTACCATTTGAATTGGAGTCACAAGTATATCTCCCTGTCCAAGTGCCAAGTTTAATAAATTTCCTCGTGACCATCCCCATTTCCCATATTTCCTGTTCATATATTTTTCTGTAGGTATGACTCCCATTTTCTCGTAGGGCAAATCAATCCCCGTTTTCTGACCAAAACCGAAATCAAAACAATTGTCTACCCATTGGGACAGGGATAATTTCTGAACCATCTGGTAAAAATAAATATTACATGATTGAGCTATACCCTTTTGTAGATTAACGGAGCCATGACCGGTTTCATTCCAGCAATGAAAAGTACGATCACCAAATTGATACGAACCGTTGCATTCCACCTCCTTTGATGGATCTAATAAGGTTTCTTCTAATAGGGCAAGGGCAGTGATAATCTTGAAGGTTGATCCTGGTGGATATAAACCAGTAATAACTCGATCCATTAGTGGTCGATGGGGATCATTTCGGACTTCATTCCAATCATCTTTAAGCATTTTACCAGTAAAAATATTTGGTGGGTAATCCGGTTTGCTCACATAAGCCAGTATTTCTCCTGTCTTGGGATTAGATAATACAGCTATACCGCGATAATCTTTCATCTTCTCTTCCATTAACAATTGGAGATCTGCATCAATCATTAATTTTATGTCAGCCCCAGGTTCAGAACGCCGGTTGTTATACCCCTTGACTTCCTCCATTTCCCTACCCAGGGCATCTACTTCAAGATACTTAACACCACGTGTCCCCTTGAGTTGAGATTCATAAAACTTCTCTAGCCCAGACCATCCAATCAAATCCCCAAGTTCATACACATTAGGATTTCCTAGTTTTTCTTGGACTGGTTTATCAACTTCTCTTAAATATCCCAGAAGTTGCGATCCATTAATTTTGCTGGGATAATATCGCTCTGGAAACTGTTTATAATTAACTCCAGGCAAATCCAATATATTCTCTTCAAGAATACTAATCTGATGAAACGTAAGATCTTTCATCAACCGTGTTGGAACAAATTTAGCCCTATAATATTTCTTGAAATTTTCAGCGATAATTGATGAGTCAATTCCAGTATATTGACTAATGGAATTGAATATCTTCTCCTTTTGCTCCATTTCTCCCGGTATTGCGGTTAAAATATAAGTCGGATAGTTATCTACTAAAATATTTCCGTTTCTATCAAGAATTAATCCCCTGGGAGCATTAACAGTTACAGCACGAATTCGATTAATTTCTGCTTTATGTTTGTACTTTTCATATCGAACAATCTGTAAATAGAAAAATCGACTCAAGAGTATTAGCATTAAAAAAATAACAACTCCTATAATAATATAATACCGCTGCTTTGATATTAAGTTCTCTGCTTTAAGCATTTAGTCGCCTTGTTGAAGTGGAATAATCATTTGAAAAATTGCGAGAAAACCAAGAGTATAACCCGATGTCAAAATCCATTTTAACCAAAAAACAGTCATTGTAGTTTCAAATAAATCCTGATACCGGATAAAAGAATAGATAAAGAAATGAAATAAAATTATTCCAATCCAAATCAAATGAAAATATATTGGAATCATTTTATAATACTTACCGTGTAAAAATCCTGACAAATATCCGGTTATAACATACGTAAAGGAAGTCAATCCAAAAAATGATCCAACTCCAGTAAAATCAACTAACAGTCCCAGGAAAAACCCAAAAATTATACTTGGAAAGCTGCCATGATGTAATCCAATATATAAAATATAAATCAGAACAAAATCTGGACGGATACCATTTATAGAAAGAAAATCTGCCAAGATAAACTGTAAGGAAAATACACCAACTAATGAATATATCAATTTAATCCAGTTCATCACTTTGATCCGTAATAACAAAAACATTAATCAGTGAACCAAGGTCATCATTGACACGTACAGAAATAATCTTCTGAAAACTGCCCCGTTCATCCGTAATGCCAATAACCTCACCGACAGGAAGATTTCTCGGATAAATTTTACTGAATCCAGATGTCACAACCTTGTCCCCCATTTCTATTACCGCATTTTTCTGTACTTCCCTAATCTCACAGAAATTCCTTCCCACCCAACGAAGTATTCCAGTCGCTTCACTGGGTAGTATCCTTACGCTCAACCGAAAATTCAAGTCACTCAGCAATTGGACAACCGAAGAACGATCTGCTACAAGTATCGTCTTTCCAACTACACCTGAGGATGTAAGTACAGGGTTGTTCACTCCAACCCCGGAAAGGGAACCAACATCAATTGAAATAGACGTTATATTTGAATGCAATCCCTTGTTAATCACTTTTGAGGCTAAAAGTGTCAACTTGCTTTCACGCTTAAATTTCAACAGATGCTCAAGACGTTTATTTTCTGATACAAGTTGGAGCATAGATTCAACCTGAAGAAATAATCGAAAATTCTTCTCTCTTAAAAGAGTGTTTTCTTCTTCAAGCAAAAAAGATGATTTCACCCATGTCAGGGGAGAATAAAGGAAGGAAAATACATCAAGAGTTTTACCCCTGATCAGGTCTAAACTGGGCGATGAATCACCAGTTAAAAGGATGTTTAGTGAAAGACTAAAAAAAATTACAAAAGCAATATGAGGTTTATTCCGAAGAATAGATAAATATAAACTCCTTCCAGCCACCCTACATTAACACATCCTCATATTTCTTCACATTTTCTAAAACAATTCCAGTACCACGTACAACGGATAACAATGGTTCTTCTGCTACATTCACAGGTACATTGGTTCTTTCCCTGATTATTTGATCAATGCCTTTTAAAAGGCTACCTCCTCCGGTCATTATAATCCCTCGGTCAAGGATATCCGAAGCCAGTTCCGGGGGTGTTTTTTCCAATGCAAATTTTACTGCTTCCACAATGGAATTTATAGGATCTTTCATTGCTTGACGTATTTCATCGGAGGATACTTCAATTGTTTTCGGAATACCGGAAACAAGATCGCGTCCCTTTACAGAAATAGTAATTGGTTTTATTCTCATGGCAGATCCTACAGATTTTTTGATA
>DPYO01000052.1 GCA_003535775.1 Fidelibacterota bacterium
ACCAACTGAACTACGATCCCAAAAATTACTGTTTCTTTTTATCCCGGTAGATTAATGCAATCGGAATGATAATCAGGTATCCTACAAAAAGCATAATGGGCGCCAGGGTCAGGCTTTGAAAACTGTTTACAGTCCCCGAAACCATAACGACATAACCAAAAATAATTGTTGCCAGACCGATTGCTCCAAAAAAATAATTCTTTTTTGAAAATGTCCAGCCTTCAAATAAATGGATATTTTTCTCTTCTTTTTTCTTATTCATAAACTGAGAAAGTTACTGTAGTGAAAAGAAGTGAACCAAACGTTTTTCAATAACCAGATGGATAGAATACACCTTTTTATCTTTATTTACTCTATCTGAACTCTATTTGTTGACTTAAGTCTGATCAATTTTTAAATTTCGCCCGCTAAAATGGGTCTTTTTCCTTTTCTTAACCATCCTTTGGGCAAACCTGCACTCGTACTTTTAGGGACTATTGCTGTAAGTATCTTTGCTTTTCATGGAACAATCGTATTCTGGCCCCAGGATAACCCCTTTGAAACAACACAAGTTGAAATTTCAAAAGGAGCTTCCCTTGCGGTAATAGGCAGTAAATTGAAAGAACAAAAAATCCTTACCAATGAAAGAACATTTTTGATGGCAGTAAAAATACTTGGGCATGAAACAAATATCCCCGCTGGTAAATTCACACTCCGGTACCCTAAAAATAATTACCAAATAATCCGTCAATTGATCGAAGGAAAACCCATATTAAAAAAAGTTACCCTCCTTGAGGGTTGGACAATGGACAAAATTTCGGAAGCTTTAGAGGCAAAACTTGGGCTCAATAAAAAGGGAGTGCTGGCTCTCTGCAAAAACAGGTCATTTGTCAGTAAAACCGGCATCCCGTCAAAATCATTAGAAGGATTTTTATTCCCGGATACGTATTTTTTTCAGGAGGATGTTTCTCCTGAAGATGTCCTCATTCAAATTATAAAGGAATACCAAAAAAATATTTCAGATGACCTGCGGAAAAGGGCTGATGAAATGGGATTCAGTGAATTGGAAATGATAACCCTGGCTTCTATTATTGAAGGGGAAGCCATTTATGACACAGAAAGATCAATAATCTCAGCAGTGTATCATAACAGGTTAAAACTCGGGATGAAGCTTCAGGCAGATCCCACCATCCAATATATCATCAAAGACAGCCCCCGCCGCCTGCTTAACAGGGATCTTAAAATAAATTCACCGTATAACACATACCTGTATGATGGCCTTCCGCCAGGTCCTGTGAACAACCCTGGGAAGGCTTCAATCCTCGCGGCTTTATATCCCGATAAAAACGATTATCTCTTTTTTGTTGCCCGGGGAGATGGATATCATACTTTTTCTAAAACCAGGGAAGAACATAACCGTGCGAAAAAGGCTTTCCAAAAAGTCAGACGTAAATACCAAAAAAAACGGGGGTAAAAAAAGAAATATGGCATCAATAAAACTGAATAAAGTACAACAATCTGCTGTAGAAGCAATAAATGGGCCCGTGCTTATTTTTGCCGGTGCAGGGAGCGGTAAAACCCGGGTATTAACCCATAAAATATCCTACCTGATTGATTCTGGTAACTATAAACCGGAAAATATTTTAGCAGTGACTTTTACAAACAAAGCAGCTAAAGAAATGAAAATCCGGGTCCAAAAACTATTAAAAATGAAAAAATTGGAAATGGATATCAGTACTTTTCATTCAATTTGCGCCCGTTTGCTTCGGTCAGAGATTCATCATCTTGGGTATTCCAATACTTTTGCAATTTATGATGTAGAAGATCAGACAGCCCTTATAAAAATTGTACTGAATAATCTAACTATATCAAAAGATACGTTAACGCCAAAGGTAGCCCGGTCACAAATCAGTTATTTTAAGAATAAAATGATCACCCCGGTTACTGTCCAGGAAAAAGCCCGTACAAAGCTGGATGGTATGATAGGAGATGTCTATCAGGCATACCAGACAGCCTTAAAAGAAAATAATGCTGCAGATTTTGATGATTTGCTCATCCTGCCCCTGGAACTATTTAAACACCACCCCGAAATTCTCAAAAAATACCAAAAGAAATGGAAATATATTTTAGTGGATGAGTACCAGGATACAAATCAGGCTCAGTTTTTATTTGTGAGTAAACTGGCAGAAGCCCATCATCAAATATGCGTAGTAGGCGATGATGACCAATCAATTTATAGTTGGCGGGGAGCAGATATCAAAAATATCCTGGACTTTAAAAAGAAATTTCCTGGCTGTTCCACGTTCACCCTTGAAAAAAATTACCGCTCTACTCAACAGATACTGAGTGCAGCAACAGCAGTAGTTAAAAAAAACAAGGACAGAAAACCGAAAACAATGAAATCGGCTAATGGTGCAGGAGATAAAATTGGATTGTTCGAAACCGTGGATGAAATGGAAGAAGCTGATGCGATTGTTTCCGCCTTGGAGAAAGAAATAAACCTGAACAAGCGAACGTTTCAGGACTTTGCAGTATTATACCGAACAAACGCCCAATCCCGGGCTCTTGAAGACAGTTTTCGGAGACAAGGGATTCCCTATACTATCGTTGGCGGTATTCGATTTTATGAACGGGCAGAAGTAAAAAACCTCCTTGCGTATTTGAAATTCATCGTGAACATGAAAGATACTATCTCCCTTCGTAGAATAATCAACTTCCCTCCCCGGGGGATCGGGTTAAAAACTGTGGATAAATGTGTAACCTATGCTGAAAAAGTGAAAAAGGAATTATTTGAAATTTTACCTGAGGGAACCAAGGTTGGTGTACGAGGCAAACAATGCGAATCTTTACTGAAATTCCATGACACAATTCAAAAATATAACGATCTTCTGAAGAAGGTCAATGCAGGGGAATTGGCACGGTCATTGGTAGATGAAATGAAAGTCCTTAGCTATTACAAAAAATTAAATACACCTGAAGATAATGAAAGATATAACAATGTGCTGGAATTATTGAACAGTATCGATGCTTTTTTAAAACGAAAGCCAGAAGGCGATATAAGAGAATTTATTGAAGAGGTTGCCCTCTTAACAGATATCGATAACTGGAATGATGAGACCAATTCTGTAACACTGATGACACTCCATTCAGCAAAGGGACTTGAATTTCCCGTCATATTTATTACCGGGCTTGAAGATGGACTGCTTCCTTTCTACAATGCGTTTAATAACCAGAAAGAAATGGAAGAAGAAAGACGATTGTTTTATGTTGGATTAACCCGTGCCATCGAAAAAGTCTATTTATTATATGCCAGGAATCGACGAAAAATGGGCTTGGATTATGCAGTGGGCTTGGCATCACGCTTCCTAAAAGAGATACCAGTAAAATACCTTGAAAATATATCTTTCAACTCAGCGTTAATGCGGAAAGTTACTACTAGTAATCGAGGAAAGAAAACAAAGGTAAAAGTGACCCGCAGCATTACTTTATTTGATGATTTCATGGCAGGCGATTATGTGAAACATGCCATTTTCGGCATCGGAAAAATAATGGCTTTAAGCGGTTCAGGTGAAAACCAGCGGGTTGGAGTAGTCTTCAAAGATGGGCTAAAGAAAAAACTTATTGTAAAATATGCAAACCTGAAAAAAGTTGATACTCCAGCTGTAACTTAATTTCTTTTCCCCCTACTTTTTTCCCGAAATTTAAAAGTACTTTTTAACCCCTAAACTTCTTTTAGTTTATTATTTTCTTTCCTAACTTCATTGAGACTCAATCTCAATAGGGGATCATAATGCATAACACAGACATACTGAAACAAATTCTCCACAAGGAAAATCTTCGCTATACCCAACAAAGACAGGAGGTGTGGGATGAAATCTGTGCTTCAGACGAACATCAGGATGCAGAGAATATTTACAATTCATTGCGGAAGCGCCAGATCAAGGTATCCCGTGCTACCGTCTACCGCACCATTGATGTCCTTGTAAAAAATAACCTCGTCCGCCGGTTGAACCTGGGCGATGGACGATCCCGGTTCGAGAATAAAATAGGAATTGAACACCATGATCATATCGTGTGTTTGGATTGTAGGAAAATCGTAGAATTTATGGATGAAACGATTGAAAAGATGCAAATCCAGATTGCCAAAGAACAAGGGTTCGAAATAGTCCGGCATGTACACCAGTTGTTTGGTCGCTGTCTGGATGAAAAATGTCCAAACAAATGACAATTGCTTCATTGGAAGCAGATGAAATTGCTACAATCGAAGGTTATTTGAATGAACAGGTATCCCAATCCAGGTTGGTGGAAATGGGACTTCTTCCCGGCACCCCGGTACGGTTGATCAAGAAAATACCCTTGAATGGGCCTGTGGAAATTAAGGTGCGGGATTTTTATCTATCTTTGAGACGAAAAGACGCTCAAAATATTCTGGTTAAGAAATGACTTCAGCATCAGCAATGAAGGATCGAGGCACTAACTGGATTGCCTTGCTGGGGAACCCAAATTCCGGGAAAACGGCGCTGTTTAATCTCCTCACCGGATTAAACCAGAAAGTATCTAATTACCCAGGGATAACCGTAGAAAGAAAAATTGGGCATGCAGTTTTGAGTGACCAATTCCAGGTAGAGGTTCTGGATCTTCCAGGGACTTACAGCCTGGCTCCTGAATCTTTTGATGAACGGATTGTGTCAGAGGAAATTCTCTCCTGGCTTCACGGACCTTCTCCACCCCGGGTCATTGTCTCCGTTGTAGACGCATCCAATCTGGAGCGCAACCTGTACCTCACTTCTCAACTGTTGGACCTGAACATCCCAGTCGTTGTTGCTTTGACCATGATGGACCTCGTAGAACAAAATGATCACACTATACCTCCGGAAAAATTGTGTGAAGAATTGGAAGCTGCAGAAGTATTACACGTGTCTGTACGGAAAAATTGGGGTGTGAAAGAATTGAAGGAAGCAATTGCACGGGTGATAAACGAACCTGTAAATGGAAAATCCGACCTGCCACTCACCTTGAGCGGGCCTGTGCGTTCCTCCCTAGTTCATCTGACGGAATTTTTCAAAAAGGAATTTGGATATGGATCGAGGCTTGCCTGGGCACAGGCTTTAAGAATTATTACCCGTGATTCCGTACTGGACGGATTTCTTCAGGCCCAGCTGGATGGACAAAAAATGGGTGATGAGCAGATCAGGGATCTTCAAAAATTACGGGATGCCTCCAGCGCTGAATTAAAGAGCCAGGGACACCATCCCAAAACTCTTGAAGCCCATCTCCGTTATCGTTGGCTGGATGGGGTCTTAAATCGAGCTGGTAAACCAAGAAAACTAACTGTGGATCGTTCTACCGTCAGTGAAAAAGCAGACCAGATATTAACTCACCCTTTCCTTGGTCCGGTTATTTTTATTGGACTTCTTACAATTATGTTCCAATCAATTTTTACTTGGGCAACAGTACCTATGGACTGGATCACACAGGGCGTTGCCATCCTTGGTGAATGGGTTTTGGTTTTCCTTCCTGCCGGTATGCTCCGTGATTTAACTGTAGAGGGAATCATTGGGGGTGTTGGTGCTATTCTCATATTTCTGCCCCAAATCATGATCCTGGTTTTTTTTATGACCCTGTTGGAAGATTCCGGATATATGGCCAGAGTTGCTTTTATGCTGGATCACCTCATGACCAAGATGGGCCTCCACGGACGGTCCGTCTTTCCTATGATGACCGGTTATGCCTGCGCTATTCCCGGGATCATGGCAGCCCGGACTATTGACAGTTGGAAAGAACGGCTGGTGACAATTCTGGTTCTGCCGCTCATGAGCTGTAGCGCCCGTCTCCCTGTTTATGCACTTATGATTGGCGCCTTCATTCCCCATAAAAAAGTACTGGGTCTGTTCAATACGCAGGGACTCACTCTAGTTATAATGTATTTGATGGGTACTGTCACTGCACTGGTCTTAGCGAAAATATTTAGTTATTTTATTCATCAAAAAGGACAATCATCCTTCATAATGGAAATGCCTCCTTACCGCCTCCCGTTAACAAGATCCGTGACACGGCAGGTTATTCTCCGCAGTAAACTGTTCGTCATTAATGCGGGGAAAATAATAATGGCAATTTCTATCGTACTCTGGTTCCTGGCATCATATCCAAAGCTTGAAAAAACCAATGAAAATATAAACCCGATTCACCACAGCTATGCCGGTAAAATCGGTCATGCCATAGAACCTTTTATCAAACCTCTAGGTTTCGATTGGAAAATTGGAATCGGATTGATAACCTCTTTTGCAGCCCGGGAAGTAATGGTAACCACCCTGGCTACCATTTACAACGTGGAAGCCGGAGGTAAAGATGTAGTCCTCCTTACACAAGCTTTACAGGAGGACAAAGATCCCCAGACAGGAGAACTTGTATATTCTCCCTTGGTAGCTCTGTCCCTGATGGTTTTCTTTGTGTATGCTGCCCAGTGTATGGCAACATTCGCCATCGTACGGAATGAGACCAATACCTGGAAATGGCCATTTTTTATGATTTTTTATATGAACGCTTTAGCTTATTTAGCATCTCTGTGTGTATATCAGGGAGGACAATTGTTGGGGTTCAGTTAATGGAATGGCAAACAACTATTGCTCTTGTTCTCGGATTTTTGGCATTGGTATATGCCGGGTGGTGTTTTCTACGACAGTTCTTTCAAGTAGAGAAAAAACCTGAGTGTGAGGACTGCCCTGTTCCCAATCAGAAGGGGAAAAAGAGTAAAGCTTGAAAACCAGAAGTATAGAAATAGATTTCGTTCAACTATCCAGCAGGGTTTTCGCCATGGCTAAGTTGTTTTTCCCTTTTTTCGAAATCAGTTCAAATCCAAGAGAGTTGTAGAGTTTTATTGCCGGCTCATTTCCGGAAAAAACTCTTAAAGTGAGGTTGGTACAATTTCTGTCTTTTGCCCAGGATTCAGCTTGATGAATGAGTTTTCGGGCATACCCCCTTTTTCGGTGTTCCCGGTCTACATATAAATGAAATAAATGTCCCCGATTTTCTTCCGAAACAAAACTCAGGCTCAGGTAAGCAACAATCCATTCATTTTCCCGAAGAATCCAGGTTTTCTTTTCCCCTTCAGAATAGGAAAGCTTCACCCATTTTTCAAAACGGAAGGGATAATTCATTCGGGGGTCAGTCAAGTTCAATGCTTTTGGATCTGAAAACCAATTTTTCAGACAGGACTGAAGTACCTTTCTATCTCGTTGTTTGGAATAACTGACTTTTTTTATTGTAATATTTTCTGACATATCGTGGTTAAATTTACCCTGTAATTTTTCGTACAACAGAAATTTTCTATTGGTGCAAATGAGATATTGACATGGGTTAGAAGATAGGGGAAAATTCTCCTGCAGTGAAACAGATAACACCTATTCAAAAATTCAAAGAAGGTGCAACCATACAGGGATTTTATCTCTGCGTAGAAAAACATCTGCGACACACACGCACTGGGGATTTGTACCTGGACCTAGTTTTACGGGACCGCACCGGCCAGATTAGCGCAAAAGTCTGGGACAAGGTGGAAGAATATCAACCCAAGTTCACAAGCGGTGATCCCGTTGCTGCTGCAGGAGTGGTGGAATCTTTTCATGATCGCCTCCAGCTGGTAGTAAAACGGATCAATAAGGCGACGATTCAGTCCTATGCCCGATATGGTTTTGATCCCGCCCTGGTAGTCCCTGCCTCGAAACGGGATCCCAAGGAGATGTGGCAGGAGTTAATGGAGATAGCTAAGGGGATTGAGAACAGGTACCTGCGCCGGCTTGTGGGCCTTATATACCGGGAAAACAAGAAAGAATTAATGATCCATCCAGCCTCGATTCTGTCCCATTACAGTTACAGGTCAGGATTATTGGAAAGCATTCTCTCCATGGCAACAATAGGTTCTTCAATAGGCGATAGTTTTGATTTGGATAAGGATGTATTGATGACGGGTATTTTGCTTCATAATGTTGGGAAACTGAAGGAGTTATCCGCAGGTTTGGAAACGGATTGCACCAATGAAGGTAATTTCCTGGGACACCCTGTGCTAAGCAGGGATATTGTTCGGGAGGCAACCGGGAAAATAAAGGGATTCCCAGCATCTCAACAGCTTAAGCTGGAACACATGATCCTGGCACATCGAGGTAGACTGGAATGGCGGGATAACCTGAAACCAAATAATCTGGAAGCACTTCTCCTGCACCTGATTCACAATCTGGACAAGCAAATGAATTTGATGAAAAAATCCATCGAAGAAGATGTGGAAGACGGAGAATGGACTGCACGTGTTAACCCTCTATACATACCCCTGTATAAAGGCAAAACAAAAAAATAAGATGGGAGACAAACTTTTTCTTTTATCAAATGGAATTCTCCAGGCTTGATCTTTGGCTGACAACACAAATCTGACTAAACTCGTACGGGCAGCCATGTTCGCTGCTTTAGCGGTTGGGTTGGGTTATTCTCTTATGTTGGTCCCAAATATTGAATTAATTACTGTTATTATTTTTTTGTCAGGTTTAACTCTGGGAATACGATGGGGAATACTAGTGGGGGCTGTAAGTGAATTTATTTTTTCAGCAATGAATCCTCTGGGATCAAGCCTCATGTTCCCTCCATTGATAGCCGCCCAAATTATCTCCATGATAATCGTGGGTCTTGCCGGCGGTCTCCTTCGGCCGGTTTTTTTCAAGAAAAAACTTTCATTTTTTCGGATCGTAACAATAGGCCTTACAGGATTTTTACTCACATTTATTTTCGATTCCCTCACTACACTAAGTTATCCCATTGGCTCTGGATTTGACTGGCCCCAGACCTGGGGCATCTATCTGTCTGGAATTGGATTCACAATTGTACATCAGTTATCCAATGGAGTTATCTTTGCTGTCAGCGTACCCGGGGTAGTAAAATATCTGTCATGAGGCAACCTGTCCGGTGGGCTCCCTCTATACTTCTGATCATTGGATTGCTCCAGGGAGACAGTTCTCCAAACATACTCCCCTTTGACTGGAGTGGGCAAAATGGATTGTTATCTGTCAATGGTCAATTATTCTGGAATCATGATTGGATGTCGGGCCCAATGTATTTTGATGGCACCTTTTCAAATTTTCCCCTTCGGCTTGGTCCATCTTATTTACATTCATTCCAACCTGACAATGCGGGAGAAATTCCAAAGATGGAATCTATTCCTGATTCTGCTCAAATTTCCAGTTCCTTCGATTACAGAAAAGGAGATTATCTATTTGACCAATTAGATGTTCAGGCAGGCTTCAGTGACGGAACACGTCTCCTCAAAATGAATGGATTCAAACGATCCTATGCAGGATCATTTGGACAGTATGTTCAACCGGAGGGAATCCTGACACCAAATCAGCAGTCTTACCGTTTGGATTACCTTACCAGTTTTGATACTGAAAAAGTTCAGGCATCCGTGGCTCATTTTGTTACGAATAGCGGTCTCCCTGATTCAATCATGAATGGACACCATGAAGATATCACTACTGTAGCCGGAATTTCCTATTCTAAAACTGATACAGCTAAGACTTTCCAGGTTTTTGGTTCTCAGTTTAACCAGGAACGGCGCGTGGAACTTTCATCTATTTTTACATATCTCAACCGCACTCATCTCCACTTCCGGTGGACCTGGAATGCGTATAAAACGGTTGGATTTTTCGCTGATAAACAAAGCATCATGCAGGATGAATTGAGGGATTTAAAGTGGGTAACTATTTATGGCGGTTTAAATGGTGAAAGACTAACAACCAGCTTAGGTGGTTCATTCCTGAGCGAGGAGAAATCCTACGCCATGTATTTGAAATCAAGTTTTTCATTACAAGGGAAATCGTGGGAGATGAATATCGGATTATCCTACAACACAAAACCAGCCCACATCGCGCTAATTGACACCTCTCAAATGTTTGAAACCTGGAGCAGAGTTCACCTTAACATTGAAAAAAGAATCAGATTATTCCGGTTTCAGTCAGAAAATAATTTTGGCTCTGTGGCTCATTCGGGGTCCGGTTCAAATCCAAATTATCTTTCCAGTGAACTATCCATGTCATGGGAGATATATTCAAAATGGACAGTTTCAGGAATGGTGGGAATGTATGAAACACTGTGGAATAATTCATCCTTGGTGGAAAATACCCCTCTCACTGATGGGTTCAGTAGAAAAATTCAGTTTTCCATTAAAGGATCCCAACCGTTTTTTCATGGAAATATGATGGTCCACACAAAACTCAGGGTTAATGGGAATCTGAACAGAGAACAGAATTATGGATATGATTTTGTGAATTCCATTCCCATTCAAGAGGAAAATCAAGCCTATCCCCTACCCAATTATTGGGTAGCCCATTTTGAAATCTCAGCGGTTGTTTCCACGATGACACTTATTTGGAAAGTCCAAAATGTGCTGAATGCATACGAACCCACAGTGAGAGAAATATATTCTGGGCTGAACAATGATTATGTCTGGATCCGTAACAACAGGGACTTTTATCCTATGGGCCAGCTCATCAGCTTCAGCGTCCTTTGGAATTTTGAGAATTAAGGGAAACCTACACCCGTCCAAAATCAATAAATAGATTGTTATTACTCACTTTTTTTATTAACGGAAATCATATCTTAGTCCGATTTTCAAAATCCGTCCCGGTTCAGGATAACCATAGTTAGTCATTGTATTTTCATCCAGCAGATTTTCAACCAATAGTTTTACAGAAACGATATGGTTAAAAATGTCAAATTCCCAATCTGCACTTCCGTTCACTGAGAGGAAATCTTCGAGAGAATTACCATAAGGATCTTTCCTTTCTCCGGTATAGAAGAATTGCAATCCCGAATTAATGTTAAATATATCAACAAATAATCCTAACATTCCGGTAAAATCAGGAGTGTAAGCTAATGGTTCTCCGGTAGATTCATCTTCCGTAATTAATTTTGTTCCATGATATTGAACTGTTAATGGCAGAGGAAACAACTTGTGTTTACCATTAACATTGAAGCTGATTCGATTAGATTTATTAATGTTATAGACTTTCCATTCACCCCATAGATTTTCAGGATCTACCGGAGCCCATGATATCAGATCATGGCTTGACTGAACTTTTACCCTGAAAAGAATATATCCTTGATCAAATACACTCTGTATTTTTGCTGTCTGGTATTGAGTACGTTCTGAATTTAATTCAGGATTACACCTCATCCATGGATCATCCCAATAGAGGTCATTAAAAGTGGGATATCGAAAACCGGTTCCGGCAGAATAACTCAATTCCAATTCGTCATTTAAGAAGATAATAGTATTGAAGTCGTAAGTATCTTCCTTGTAAAATTTATGAATGTAGTCAAAACGTCCGGAGGGAATTATCTTTAACCATTTGACAGGTGCCACTTGAAAACGCATTGCAAAACCGGCTGAGGTTCGGGAATGTTTACCAGCATCTGTACCGGAGATATTTTCCTGCTTTACTTCCAGAAGTGATTGCATAAATATTAATTCATTGAATCTGTTTTCCCATCTGCTTTTGAATGTGTTTGACACTAAGCTATGTTTGCTGTTGGTAGCCCAGATAGAATTTGGATCAACGAATTTCTCATGACTCCCACGACGGTTGTAATGAAACTTAATAAAACCATTTTTCAGTAGATGACCATAATTAAGTGAGCTTACAAACAGATCATCTGACTTGTAAGCTTTTGGTGTCAGCCCCCAAACTAAATCACCAGCAACACCTCGATCATTCCAGGAATTCATCTGATATGCTGAAATGAAAGAACGTTTGCTGAGCATTCCTTTTAGAAAAATAGAACTGAATAACTGTTGAAATCTGTTGTTTTCTCTGATGGCAGATATATCTTCCCATGAATACGGATAATTTCCTTCATCAACAGTACCTCCCGTTTGGAATGTGTAAGTCCAGTTTTTTATTTTACCGTGAAAATTAGCTGTCGCAGATGAGTAACCGTAACTACCGCTGGTGATTTCGATAAACGTCTGATCAATCCAAGGATTGATATTCAGAACACCGTCCATTGCTCCAGAACCCCAAAAAACACCGGGCGATTTCGCAATTGTAACTTGATCAAGAACTTGAATAGGTAATTGCGAAACATCAGTACCACCGTTTTGAGAGCTAGTCAAATCCACTCCTTTCAAGGTCAACTTTGTATGAGAACTGTTACCTCCGTCTAAACTGAAAGAAGTATTTCCGGCTAAACCGCCTGATGAATTAAAAGTCAATCCTGGAATTCTCTGAAATATTGAGGTTCTGGAATGACTGTCAATAGGCTTATTTATAATGGTTTTTTCGTTAAAATTAAACTTACTTTTCTGTCCCATAATAATTATAGGTTCTATTGTTATCGGTTCGCTGTTCAAGAGGAATTGATAGCGTGAATCTCTTGTAATTATCGCTTCTCTTGTTTCGTAACCGAAGCGTGAGATAGTCAGAGTATCTCCGGGAGATAAGTTTCCTGAAAGATGAAAAAAACCGTTTTCGTCTGACAAATCCCAATCCCCACTTGACTTGTGGAATACAATTGAATACGGAATCGGATTGTTGTCAGAAGATGTAACTATTCCAGTGATTACATTTCCTGTCAGCAAAGAATATTGCAATAGGATGCACAATAAAGTGCAGAGTGTTTTTTTGAGCATTGAAAAACCCCGATAGTTTTCTTGCCTCGGGGTCATGAGATTGGATTAAATACTTGGAGATATTCAAACTATATCATGATTTTTATCCCGAAAGCCAGTTGATATTTAGACCGTTGGGCAGATATCCTGACTTGCACATCACCGGATCCCTTCCGCCTTCTCATACCGATTTCAATCAGTACAATGGTTTTATGGATGGTTCCTTCGTGCTCACAGTAGCGGGAACTGTGCCCGATTTTACGGGACTTCCCTGCCTTAATTGTCTTATTGATTTAAAATAGCATCAAAAGATTAAAGCCCTTCATGATAAAGAACAATAATTATTTGGATCAAATACCATCTTGTTAATGAAGAACATGTCAGAATAAATTCTTTACTGAAATTATTTAATAACTGTTTCATTAACTATGTCACTTTTCACTATCAATACATCCGTAGCCGATGTGTACCGTGAACCGGATTTTAATTCCACAATGGTAACACAGGCACTGCTTGGAGAATCCTGTGAGGTTCTAAACCAACATAAAAATTGGGTATTAATCCGGCAGTGGGATGGATATGAAGGATGGGTGAATCATTTTTTCGGTGTACATTCAGAGGAACCCTACATGTCCTCTCATGTTTGTTATTCTTTGTCCACTCCACTTTTGGATGAACCAGATGGTGAAGTTTTACGGAAGATTTGTTTTAACTGCAGTCTCAAGGCTGATAGTACTGAAAATGGATATCGTGTAATCCTTCCAGATGGTATGAATGCGTGGACAAATATCGAACTTTACTCTGCTCCTGATCCTGCTACCCGTGAAAATATCCTGCAATCTGCATTCCGGTTTCTCGGAACTCCGTACCAATGGGGCGGAAAAACTCCCGGTGGCATGGACTGCTCCGGTTTTGTTCAAACCGTCTTCAAATCGGCAGGAGTGAATCTTCCAAGGGATGCTCACCAACAGGAAGAATTCTTGAAAAATGCTCAGGTAGAATTGGAGGAAGCAGGATGGGGAGATCTCTTGTTTTTTAGTGAAAATGGAAGAGTGACCCACGTGGCAATTTGCACTGGAGAGATGGGATTCATTAATGCTCGGGGTTGGGTGAGGAAAGAAAGTCTTGAAGAAAATGCTCATAATTTTAACAAAAAATTAAAGAGCCTATTTAGTTCAGCTCTGAGCATGAAAGATTTATTGATAGCATGAACGCAATAGCAATATCGCTCAATGGATCCATATTGAATCGAGCCGTACTCGTACTTAATTCGAATTATGCCCCATTACATGTGTGCACAACAAGAAGGGCAATCTGCCTTTATTATCTTGACAAAGCAGAAATCCTCGAATCATATGAAGAAGCAGCTCATTCCCCCAGCACAACTCTCTCACTGCCAAGTGTAGTAAAACTGAATAAAATTGTTCATTACAACAGTATGTCAGTAATTCTGAACCGGAGAAATATTGTTCAGAGAGATCATCATACCTGTCAGTATTGTGGAAAATCCTCCGGCCCGGTCACAGTGGATCATATTATCCCTAAAGAACGGGGTGGCTTGGATTTATGGGAGAATCTGACCACAGCCTGCCCTTCCTGTAATTTAATAAAAGGGAATCGGACACCAGGTGAAGCAGGAATGCAGCTAAAAAGACAACCTGTGCGGCCAAATAGAATTCATTATTTTCAACAAATTGTACGACAAAAGCAAATTGGCTGGCGACCTTACTTATTTATGGAACCGTTACAATAACTCAAAGAATCTCATGAAACGCGTTTTAAGTGGAATTCAACCATCTGGACAATTACATCTGGGTAACTATTTTGGAATGATGTCCCGAATGATTCACTATCAAGAAGAAAACGATCTATTCGCATTTATTGTCAACTACCATGCTTTGACATCCATTCAGAATCGGGAAATTCTTAGAGAAAATACTTTTAGTGCAGCATGCGATTTTCTGGCACTCGGTCTCGATCCGGAAAAATCTACTTTTTGGATACAGGGGGATGTCCCCCAGGCTACGGAATTGACCTGGCTTTTATCAAACGTAGTAAATGTTGGCTTGCTGCAGCGATCAACATCGTATAAGGATAAAATTGGACAAGGAGTTGCTCCAAGCATGGGCCTTTTTTCCTATCCAATACTTATGGCTGCTGATATACTTTTATTTGGTTCTGAAAAAGTACCTGTTGGAAAAGATCAAAAGCAACATCTTGAAATGGCACAGGACATGGCAACCCGTTTCAACAATACTTTCGGTGATGTTTTCATTGTTCCTGAACCAGACATTGATAAAGAAACACAGCTGGTGCCTGGCATTGACGGTCAGAAAATGAGCAAATCTTATGGGAATACAATTCCCGTTTTCTGTAATGAAAAAATATTAAAGCAGAAAGTCATGTCCATTGTAACTGATTCCACTCCAATCGATGAACCCAAGGGTACGGATTCTCCGATTTTTCAAATCTACAGTCTCTTTCTTGATAAAAAAGAGAAAAAAGAATTGACCAATCGATTTAAAACTCCCGGGTTGAAATACGGTGATGTGAAAAAAGAGATTTTTGAACGAATCTGGACTCATTTCGAACCATTTCGAAATAAGCGAAATTATTTGACAAATCACAATGACTATGTAAAAAATATTCTAAAGGAAGGTGCTCAAAAAGCTTCCGCTGTTGGAGATGATTATCTATCAAGAGCTCGAGAAGCAATGGGATTAAACTACTGAGAAAAATGTATAAGGTGTCTCTTGAAAGTTTTGAAGGACCCCTTGATTTATTACTCTATTTTATCCGGAGGGATAAGATTAATATTTATGATATCCCCATTGCTAAAATTACCAAAGACTATGTGAAAGCCTTGGATATGATGAAGGAATTCAATGTAACAGTTGTAGGAGAATTTATCGTCATGGCTGCAACCCTAATGCGAATTAAAGCAAAAATGCTTTTACCCTCTCACGGGAATGATGAAGACAGTAATGTTGAAGATCCCAGAACCGCTTTGGTACAGCAATTATTGGAGTACCAGCAGTTTAAAGAAGCCGCTGAACATCTGACTGAATTGGCCAAAAATCAAAATCGGTATTTCCCACGTAAGAATGCTACGGACCTCCCTGAAGTACATGCAGATTTAAAATTTTATTTAAAAGACATTTCATTGTTTGAAATAGCCCGGTGTTTTAAGATCGCCATGGACAATATGCCTGTGATTTCCACCTATGAACTCCGGAGAGAACAAATAAATCTGGAGGAGCAAAAAGCAAAAATCCTGGGGTGCTTTGATGGTGATGGGGCACTCCGGTTCTCAGCTTTAATGAGTCGTTTTAACCACAAACTTGAAATCATTGTATCTTTCCTTGCTATCCTGGAACTAATCCAGCAAGGTACGATTACTGTTGTACAAAATAAAATTTTTGGTGAAATTGAATTCCACCACTTGGAAAACTTAGCCTAAAATAATGCAGGAAAAGGAAAACCAATTAATTATTGAATCCTTACTTTTTGTAACATCGGAGCCTTTGACTCAAAAACAGGTTAATCTTGTTTTCGAGTCAGATTTTCCTAAAATATCGGATACTGTAGAACAACTCAATAAAAAGTATAAAATAGAAGAACATTCATTTTACATCAGGAAGATCGCTGATGGGTATCAAATTGCAACCAAACCAGAATACGAAATTTGGATACGACGGTTATTAAAAAAAAGCGGTCAACTGATGCTTTCAAGAGCATCCATGGAGACAATGGCTATTGTAGCATATAAACAACCCATAGGCAGATACGAAGTAGAATCCATCCGGGGGGTTGATTGCACAGGAGTATTGAAGACCCTCCTCACGCACAACTTGATCCGAATTCGAGGAAGAGATAAAGGTCCCGGAAGACCACTTCTCTATGGCACAACCAAAAAATTCCTCGAAAAATTTGGCTTGAATACAATTTCAGAGATACCCAAATTAAGAGAAATCACTGAATTATCAAGTGCAACCGAATAAACTGAAAAAATAAATCGTGGAAAAAACCAGAAATGTTATTCTGTCTGAAAAATTCAATTTCTTTTCAATTGTAATCATTCGAGATACGTCTGTCCTTTTACCAAACATATTTCATTTTTATTCTTTATGAGGCTGAATAAATATCTTGCCAAATCAGGTGTTGCTTCTCGACGAGAATCAGACAAACTCATTCAAGCTGCAACAACTTTTGTAAATGGAAAACTCATTACAGATCCGGCCTTTAATGTGAAAAAAGATGATGTAGTGAAATATGATGGTCAAAAACTATCTTTAGTAACTGAGACAATTGTCATAATGCTGAATAAACCGAAAAATATCATTACAACCGCAAAAGACACCCATAACAGAAAAACTGTTCTAGACCTTATCCCCCTGCAAAATCGGTTGTTTCCTATCGGACGATTGGATAAAGACACTACAGGACTGGTTTTTCTCACCAACAATGGTGAATTAGCAAATTACCTGATGCATCCAAAAAATAGAATCCCTCGGATTTATCAAGCAGAAATCGAGGGTAAACTGAACCAAAAATCAATCATGAAAATGAAAAAGGGAATCTATATCGGTGACGGCGAATTTGGCCGGTCGGAATTTGTTCGTCAAAAATCCGTGAAAAAAAGATCCATAGTGACCCTAAAATTATACGAGGGGAAAAAACGTGAGATTCGAAGAATATTCAGGTTTTTAAAAATAAAATTATTTTCCCTTCAAAGAGTACAATATGGTGAAATTATCCTTGGAAATCTTCCCACAGGACACTGGCGAATTCTCTCAGAAAAGGAAACTAAAATCCTAAAAAATAATTTCACGGATAGAGCTAAAATTGGTTGATTTTTTTTTCTAAATGATAATGTGTAGGTTATCACATTGACAAAAGTTAATTTTATCGGCTTATTGAGAGTTGAATATCATGATATTAGCAATTGACGGTATTGCTGCTTCCGGTAAAAGTACTACGGCAAAAATGGTAGCCTCAAAACTGGATATTACCTATCTGGATACTGGTGCAATGTATAGGGCTGTGACGCTGGCGATTTTGGATCAATCAGTTAAATTGAATGATGAAGCCGCGTTAAAATCTCTTTTGGAAGATTTGGACTTAGAGGTGAAACCGGATAAAGAAGGGACAAACATCTTTTTAAAAGGGAAAGATGTATCCAAGAAAATTCGGTCCGTAGGTGTTACTGAAAACGTTAGTGCAGTTAGCGCCATAGCTATCGTGAGAAAAGCAATGGTTACTATCCAAAGGACTCTTGGGAGTCAAACGGATTGTATCGTAGAGGGTCGGGATATAGGAACAGTGGTTTTCCCAGATGCGGATTTTAAGTTTTTTATTATTGCTGATGTGAAGACTCGTGCCCGACGACGTCAATTAGACTTATTAACCCTTGGAGAAAAACGATCAATTGAGGAGTTGAGCAAGGATTTAAAAACCCGTGATCAGAAAGATTCCTCCAGGTCTCATTCTCCATTAACAAAAGCCGCTAATGCGGTGGAATTAGATACGACTCATCTTTCGATTGATGAACAGGTAAAATTCATTGTGGAATTCGTCAAGTCGAAAAATGATAAAAGGAAAGATAAAATGACTGAGAAAGACACAAAAGAAGTGGAAGTTGAAGCAATTGATGTCGAACCATCAATAACTGCCATTCCCAAAACTAATATAGGGATTTCAGACCCAGTAGGTGTTGTTGAAAATTTACCTTCTGTTGACTATTTAGACCCAAAATTATTTCAGGACACACCTCTAGTAGAACGTGAAAACTTGGATCAGGAGACTATTGATGTAATTGTTCCCGAAGAGATTCAAGAACAGTATTTAAGTACGTTCAAAGATATTTCTGAGCATGAAATGATTAATGGTAGGGTAATCGGAATTACTGATAATGATATTCTCGTAGATATTGGATTCAAATCTGAGGGAATTATTGACCGGTCTGAATTTCCAAATGACAAGCTGCCAAAAATCGGAGAAAAAATCGAACTATTTCTTGAAAAACTTGAAGATAAACACGGTCATACAATCCTATCAAAATCTAAAGCTGATTTTATGCAGCGTTGGAAACGATTACGAGAAACTTTTGAATCTGGTTCTATATTCACAGGAAAAATTATGCGAAGGACAAAGGGGGGGCTGATTGTGGATATTGGAGATATTGAAGCATTTCTTCCCGGTTCCCAAATTGATGTTCGTCCGGTTAAAGATTTTGATCAATTCCTTGATCAGGACATGGAATTGAAAATTGTCAAATTTAACGAATCACGGAAAAATATTGTTGTGTCCCACAAGGCAATTCTTGAAGAAGATCTCAAAGAATTACGTGAAGATCTTTTTAAGAAAATTCAAATAGGAGGAATATTGGAAGGACGAGTAAAAAATATCACTGATTTTGGTGTATTTATCGATTTAGGCGGATTAGATGGTTTACTTCATATCACTGATCTGTCTTGGGGCCGCGTGATGCATCCTTCGGAAATAGTAAAACTGGACGAAGAACTTACAGTAAAAATTATTGATTACGATGAAGAGAAAAAACGGGTATCCTTGGGATTAAAACAATTAACACCTCATCCTTGGGATGGAATTGAAAAGAAATATCCCGTAGAATCTACTGTGACTGGTAAAGTCGTGAGCCTAACAAATTATGGGGTTTTTATCGAAATTGAACCTGGCATAGAAGGATTAATCCATATTTCTGAAATTTCATGGACACGACACATAAAAAATCCGTCTGAATTATACTCTATGAATGATAAGGTTGAGGCGAAAATACTCTCCATAGATTTGGAGGACCGAAAAATAAGCTTAGGAGTAAAACAGCTCCAGCCTGATCCATGGGATACAATTAAAGAAAAATATGCAGTTGATGCAGTTCATAAAGGGAAAGTTATACATTTGACTCAGTTTGGAGCTTTTGTCGAATTGGAAGAAGGGATTGATGGACTCATTCACATCTCTGATCTTTCTTGGATAAAAGTTGTTCGGCATCCAAAAGAAATCCTTGAAATTAATCAGGAAGTAGAAGTTAAAATATTGGAAATATCCAAAGAAAATCGGCGAATTGCTCTTGGTTATAAACAGGTTGGAGATGATCCTTGGGCAGAAATCCTAAAGTTCTTTGAAACAGGAAAAGAAGTACAGGGTAAAATCATCCGAATTCTTGAAAAAGGAATAATCCTTGAGCTTGAAAAGGACATAGAAGGAATTATTCCGTTCGATAGAAAGAATAAAAAAGAGCAAAAAACTATGATGGATAAATATAAACCAGGTGATACTATCACTGGGATTGTCATGGAAGTTAAACCTGAAGAAAAGAAAGTGTTTCTCTACTTTGAAAAATTAATTGATGAACACAAAAAATCTTCTAATAAGGATTCCATTCATGAGTTCATGGATCAGCAAGAAGACCTCTCCACCGAGAACATAAAAATTCCCACATCCATGGAAAATATTGACGAACCTGAAAAAAAGGAAAAAGGTTCAGAGCTGAAAGTTAGCGAGTCAGATAGAGCTTAACTGTGTGATAAAAAAATCAGTACTCTATTAATATAGCCCAATTTTTCAACAGCTTAAACACTGGAGGGAGGAACTTTTAATGACTGATAAACCCCACCACCATCCTGCCCCTTTTTTCTAATAAACTCCCATAAATCGTGAAGTCATTTCATTTAATTAAATCTTTCTCCCTCCAGAAACTTTCCTTACGTCTTGGTGCACTGGGTATGGCTATCGTGCTCTGGCTTTTTGTCATGAGCGACAAGGAATCTTCACTCATTATGAAAATTCCCCTGGTAGTTCGAAATATCAGCGCCCAAAAAGCACTAAAGGAGGAAGTCCCTGAATTTGCTCAAGTTCGATTAATTGGTACTGGAAATGAATTACTAAAAGCATATCTTCTAAAAAACTTTTTTGAGAACTTTAAACTCATCTTGGACTTGGATCATATTTCAGAAGAGTATGATTTTATCCTGAATGATTACTATTCGAAATATCCGCAGAAAGTTGTAATTCCCCCCTCCTTCCACCTAAAATTTGTCGAAATTGTTTATCCAAGGGAAGTTCACATTAGTTTGGACGAGTATCTTGTAAAGTCTGTTCCAATTACCCCACAAATTATAGTTCAACCAATACCTGGATACATTCAAGTAGGAGATATAAAAATGATTCCATCTTCTGTAAATGTAGCTGGCCCAAATATATTAACGAAGGAAATCACTGAAGTTTTGACAGCAACAGACACTCTGAAAAATATCGGGCATTTTACAAACCGAAAGATCTCTCTGAATAAATCTAACCGACTCATCGAATATTCACTGAATGAAATTAATTACCAGGTAGATATTCAAGAAATCAGTGAGCGGATAATCAGTGAAGTTCAGATCCAGATAGTCAATGTACCGGATGAATTTCGGGTATTTGTTAATCCACAAACTGTATCTTTAACTATCTTTGGAGGTGTAAATCGAATTGCCGAAATATACCCTGAAGACATATTCATATACATTGACTTTGAGAAACAATGGGCTCCTAGATCACAGTTTTTTGAACCTGTCGTGGTGACACCTAACGACATTTTGGAGTGGAAAAATTTATCGCCTAGAAACGTGGAATTAGTCGTTACGAAAGGGACAAGTTGAACATACTTGGAGTTGAAACCTCCTGTGACGAGACAGCTGCTGCCGTGTGTGCAAATGGCTCTATTCTGTCAAATATAATTAGTTCACAAAAGATCCACCAATCTTTTGGTGGTGTTGTTCCAGAACTGGCATCCAGGGAACATGAACGTCTCTTAAACTCACTGGTATTTCAAGCCATTGAAGAAGCTGGAATCTCATTAAGCAGTTTAGAAGGTATAGCAGTTACAAAAGGGCCCGGTTTGGCGGGAACATTATTGGCTGGCGTTTGTTTTTCAAAAGGATTGGCGCAAGGATTGAGGATTCCTGTCATTGGGATTAATCATCTTGAAGCCCATATCTTTGCGAGTTTTCTGGAAAATCCAAATTTAACATTTCCATTCGTATGTCTTTTGGTTTCCGGAGGACATACTCAGGTGTGGCTCATAAATGAAATAGATAACTATGAATTAATGGGAGAAACCAGAGACGACGCTGCCGGGGAGGCTTTTGATAAAGGAGCAAGAATCTTAGGCCTGGGATATCCGGGAGGACCTGAGATCGAAAAATTAGCACGTAACGGAAATCCAAAAACCATAGATTTCCCGAAGTCATTCATGAAAACCAATGCAATTGAATTCAGTTTCAGTGGTCTGAAGACATCCTTGCTTTATTATATGGATCACTTTGATGAATCTGATGGCACTATAAGCAGAGAAGATGTTGCCGCCAGCTATCAGAATGCAATCATTGAAGTATTGATTCATAAATTGAAACAAACTTTGGAAATTACACATGTCAAAACATGTGTAATAGCTGGTGGTGTGGCTGCAAATAATCAACTAAGACAGAAGGCTCATCAGATGCTGCCCGAAATTTCATTGAGTTTCCCTGGCTTGTTATATTGTACTGATAACGCAGCTATGGTTGCTTTTTTGGGAGAACTGAAATTGAAAGCAGGATATACTTCCCCCATAAATTTTGGGGTCAAGCCTAATTTACAACTCCAAGTCTAATCTCAGGTTTTGTGATTCATTTCAGCACCATGAAACAACACCACTTTTTTCCCACCTACTCTTAAACCATGTCTCTTGAATTTCTTCGACCCCCCGATCTTTGGTTTTGGGGATTGTTATTAGGGGTATGTTCCTTCTCTCTTTGGAGTATTTTTAAACTCTGGCCTATTCATCAAGTGAGAATTCCTGTGCTAATCAGAATTGGTTTATTCAGTTTGCTTTTATTCAGTCTCCTGCAACCAAAAATCACCCGGGAAACATCGAAGGAATTTCCCCTTAAGTGGCATGTTTATACTGATAATTCGATGAGTATGGGATACCACCAGGCCTATTCATTAACAACTCTGAACGAAGAAATAAAAGAATTTTTGAAGAAAATAGAAAACAAAGGAGTTATGATTGATCGTTTTCATTTTTCAAATGAGGTAATCCATACCGACTTGTATGAACCATTAAATGCAGGAGGTTCCTCAACTGATCTTGGAATCGTTTTGAATTCAATAAAAGAGGAAGAGAAAGATAATCTTGCAGGAGTAATTTTATTTACAGATGGCCAAATCACCCATGGCTTAGACCCAGTGCAAACTTCATCGGAAATCCATGTACCAATTCACATCATTGGCGTTGGAGAGAACACACCTCTTGTGGATGTTGCCATAAAATCTATAGATGTACCAACCGTTGCTATTAAAGGTGAGGATGTAGAAGCAACAGTGGTTGTTGTAGCAACAGGTATTATTGCAAATGAAGGAATAAACATAACTTTATCGAAAAAGAAGAAAATAATTGGCTCACGGTTCATAAAAATCCAGGGTGACGGTGTACAGTCAGATGTACATTTTCAATTTAAACCAGATGACTTAGGGGAAATTACATACCAAGCTCAGGTTTCTTCTCTTGAGAATGAAATAAATGTCCAAAATAACCGCCAATCCTTTCATTTGACAATCCTGAAAAATAGATACCGGGTCGCTTTACTTACCGGTGCACCGAATTATAATACTTCTGTGATAAAAATGATGATGAATAATCAACCACGAGTTAAGATTGATCATTTTATTTTTATCAATGATTCATTCCAGCCAGCTATAAAAAATTTCTGGGAGACTTCATACGATCTAATCGTCCTTGATAATTATCCTATTCAATCTATTTCTTCACAATGGCAGCGGTTTTTTGCGAAAAAGATTGTGGCTCAAAAAACAGCTTTGGCATGGATTATTGGTCCAAGCGTAGATCCATTATCTGCAAAATCTTTTTTTCCCTTTTTTCATTTAAAATGGTTAGAAACAAAAGTTGATGATGAAAAATATTACCAATGGTCATTCAATGAAAGAATATTGAATTATCCAATTTTCCCACAAAATGAGGTTCCTCTTAATTCCATTGATCAGACCGAACTTCCGCCTCTAAAACCTGGACTTCAGGTTTCTAGTACAAAAAAAATGATCCAATCATTGGCAGACTTAATACCATCCCAACAAATTCCGGTACTCCTTATTGGAGAAGTGGAATCCTTACGGACAGTTGTTTGGACAACTCCGGATTTTTATACACTTTATTATAAGTTAACAGGTACCAGAAGATCCGAAATGTTTGCAGGGATCTGGAATGGAATTTTTGGGTGGCTTATGAGGACCACGGGAGATAACGATATGTATTTTCGATTGGATAAAGATTTATACCAGCAGGGAGAATTAATAAAAGTAATGGGAAATAAAATCGGGCAAGCATCCCCTGCATCCCACGCTGCAATTACCTTACAGCACGATGGAAATACAATTAATTCAACAGAATTGAGATATAACCCAACTTTTCAGCGGTGGGAAGGGCAATTATGGGCATCCAAACCAGGTACCTATGACTACGAAATTATTTTTCAAAATGAAAATGCCACTTCTTCCCAAAAAGGGGTATTTATTATAAAAGAAAGTCAGATTGAACTTAATAAAGTCTTTCTCAATGATAACCTATTAAGAAAAATCTCATTGAAAACGGGTGGAAATTATTTTCACTGGGATTCACGAAATGAACTTATTGACCACATTGAACAACGAACAATTACAAAACGAAAAATGGTTTATATAGAACCACATAATGAATGGTGGATATTAATTGGATTTATTGTTCTGTTAACTATTGAGTGGAGCCTGCGTCGAAGAGCAGGCCTAATGTAAAAAATATGCTTCTGATTAGTTCAGAATATCAATAACTTTTTATTCTAATACTAAAGGAATGGTATGAGACACATAGCAATTATTGGAACAGGATACGTCGGGTTAGTCAGTGGTTCGGGGATATCTGACTTTGGACATAAGGTAATTTGTGCAGATATTGCTGAAGAAAAGATTAAGATGCTTCAAACTGGTAAAATGCCGATTTATGAACCCGGATTGGATGAACTTGTTGACCGTAACACCAAGGCAGAAAGGTTGTCCTTTTCAACAGATGTTGGAAAAACAATCCGTGACTCAGAGGTAATTTTTATTGCGGTTAGTACACCGCAAAGCGAAAATGGTGAAGCGGATATTTCTGCTGTGACAGCAGTGGCAAAAACAATCGGACAAAATTTGAATAACAGAAAAGTGGTCTGTACAAAAAGCACTGTTCCGATAGGCACCGGAAAATTAGTTACGTCAATCATTAATGAGAATAATCCTGAAAAAATGGAATTTGATTATGTCTCCAATCCGGAATTTTTGCGTGAGGGATCTGCTGTGAAAGATTTTCTCTGGCCGGATCGTTTGGTAATCGGAACAGAGTCGGAATGGGGATTTGAGGTGATAAGAGATGTATATCGTCCGTTGTATATCAATGAAACGCCTATTGTACATACAACAGTGGAAACAGCTGAATTGATAAAATATGCCAGCAATGCCTTCCTGTCGTTGAAAATCAGTTATATTAATGAAATTTCCGCTTTATGTGAAAAGATTGGTGCTGACGTTCACGTTGTAGCAAAAGCTATGGGATCTGATGGACGAATAAGTCCGAAATTTCTCCACCCGGGGCCGGGGTTTGGAGGCTCATGTTTCCCAAAGGATACAATCGCTCTCGTCGCTATGGCTAAGAATAAAAATGTGCCCATGCGTACTATTCAGGCAGCCATAGAAACAAATGCTCATCAAAAGAAAAGAATGGTAAAAAAACTTCAGGCTTTAACTGGAGATTTTTCAGGATTAAAAATTGGTATTTTAGGTTTAGCATTCAAATCCAAAACGGATGATGTCAGAGAATCAGCTTCTCTTGAAATGGTAGGATCATTACTGAATGCAGGTGCACAAGTAAAAGCATATGATCCGGAAGCAAATACCAGCTTTGCTGAATTTTATCCGCAGATCACATATTGTAAAACCTGGGAAGAAGCAGTAAAAGACACAGATGCCGTTGCAGTGATGACGGAATGGAACGAATTCAGAACCATAGACGCAAAGACACTAAAGAATCTCATGAAATCTCCGATTATCCTTGATACACGAAACATTCTTTCCCGGAAAGAATTACAAAAAAATGGATTTTCTTTTGATAATGTTGGTCGGCCAATGGAAACAAAGTAATAATGAAAGTTGAAAAAACACAATTGGATGGATTAGTTGTCATTCATCCGGATGTACACGACGATAAACGTGGTTATTTTTTTGAAAGTTATAACAAACCACTTTTTAAATCACTTGGGATCCCTTCAGATTTTGTACAGGATAATCAGGCATTGTCAGGAAAAAATACATTACGAGGACTTCATTATCAGCTCAAATATCCCCAGGGAAAATTAATTCAAGTTCCACTGGGTAAGGTCTATGATATCTCATTGGATATCAGGCATGGATCTCCCACATTCGGGCAGTATTTTGGTATAGTGTTATCTGATAAAAATTTTAATATTGTATATGTCCCGGAAGGATTCGCCCATGGTTATGCTGTCTTGTCTGATACTGCAATCTTCCAATATAAATGTACCGAAACCTACCATCCGGAAGATGAACATGGAATAAAATGGAATGATCCATCCGTTCATATTAATTGGCAAATAACTGATCCGATTATTTCTGAAAAGGATTTGGCGCTGCCTTCATTAACAGAACTAGGGCCATCTTTATTACCAGCATACAGAGTTCAAAAATGAAAACCGTTTATTTTGTCACCGGAGGATGTGGTTTTATCGGAGCAAATTTTATCCAGTATTTATTGAATAAGACAAAACCCAATAGTGTCGTCAATCTAGATAAACTGACCTATGCAGGAAATCAGAAAAATCTTGCAGATTTTGAACAGGATCCCCGCTATATATTTGTGCATGGTGATATCTGCGATGCGGAATTGGTTTCAAAGTTATTCACCGAATATCAGCCGAATTATATTGTCAATTTTGCTGCTGAAAGTCATGTTGACAGGTCAATAGATGGGCCGGCAGAGTTCATACAAACCAATATTGTCGGTACATCTGTTCTCTTGCAGGAAGCACTGAAATATTATTCAACTTTGAAGGGGAAAGAAAGTGAACGTTTCCGGTTTCATCATGTTTCGACGGATGAAGTTTTTGGAAGTTTGAGTGAATCAGGATTTTTCACGGAAGAAACCCCTTATGATCCCAGTTCCCCCTATTCCGCATCAAAAGCTTCTTCAGATCACCTTATCCGTGCGTGGCATCGAACATTTTACCTTCCGGTATTGATTTCTAACTGCTCAAATAATTATGGCCCATATCAATTCCCGGAAAAACTGATTCCCTTAATGATTCTGAACTGTCTCGAAGAAAAACCATTACCTGTTTATGGGACAGGAGAAAACATTCGAGACTGGCTGTACGTGGAAGATCACTGTGATGCTATTTATACAATCTTACAAAAGGGTACTATTGGGGAAACATACAATGTTGGCGGTAATAATGAAATCAAAAACATCCAAATTGTAGAAGTGATCTGTGATATTCTGAATGATATTCATCCGGCAGGCTCAGGTAAATCGTACCATGAATTAATTAATTTCGTTAAAGACAGGCCTGGACATGACTTTCGGTATGCAATCGATGCATCAAAGTTAAAGAAAGAAATTGGATGGGAACCCAAAGAATCCTTTAATACAGGAATTCAAAAAACTATTGAGTGGTATCTGAAAAATGAAGAGTGGTGGAAAACAATTCAAGAGGATACGTACAAACAAGAGAGGCTTGGTATCTCTAATTAAACAAATGTAACCATCCTAATTAATTACCACTCATCTTCTTCATCCTCAACAATAAAGCCGTACCCTTCTGTCTCCAAGTGGCGTTTGACGATCGCGGATACATCCTGCTGCCCTTCAATCCCCCACAAGTAATCACGTAGTGCCTTCAGCATTGCTTCGGAATCCGGATGCAGTTTAGCTACATCCTTTCCCCAGGCTGATTTCACATCTTCTATCTGTTCATCAATTGGCACGTAAGGTGTCGGCATCTTTGTTCCAGGTATAATTGCTTGAGGATCACGGAGCCAATCCAGAACCCATTCTGAACGCAACCGTTCTTTTGTTAATGATAAATCTGGTGCCCATGTAAGAGCTGCCTGTTTCGGTTTGGTGGAACCGTAAAAGTGACAGTTATTACAAGCACCCATATCCTGAATAACATCACCTGCCCTGTACGAGGAGGAAGACTTAGATATTTGATGGGGGTTCTCATACGCTAATGTCTGACCGTCCTTAATCTGAAAATATTTGATGATTTTATTCCAATCTTTATCCGAAATCACTGCAAAAGTGGGCATCCGTACTTGGAGGTTAGGACGAATCATGGTTGGATGGTTTAAGAAATTAAATAACCACTCCGGTTGGACCTTTCTTCCTTCTGTGTCCAATATCGGCGGAGCAAAAGATTGGATTAAACTAGGATCCTCTGCAGAACTTGCACCTGCGATATCCCCTAACCAGGTGGCAATTGTAGGCTGGATTGCACCGCCTTTATCATCAATTATATGGCAACCCAAACAATTATAAATTCGAATTAATTCTTCTCCTGCTTCAATTGCAAGGTTTCTCTCATTTCTTTCCGGTATTTTCGATTCGGGAATTTCATCTTTTACAAAACCAATCAAAGCTGTAACAATTGCTGCAATTTCATCATCCGTAAAATCATAATTAGGCATGCGTAATTTTTCATCTGGCAATTTTACTTTTCCCCGGTCAAAAATTCGTGGTTCCTTTAATTTCTGCGTAAACCAAGCTTCCCTTGAATGGGGTATTTCAATAAATCCAAAATCAAGTTTTTCAACCAGTTTACTACCCTCAAATGTTAATTCTGTACCTATCGGCTTGTCATTTTCAAAGCCCGGGATGTCATGGCAGCCAAAACATCCATACATTCGTATTAATTTTTCACCATTATAATCCAGTTTTTCCTCAAAAGTCATTTCCCCTCTTTTTATCCGGGAATCTTTATCTGATTTCATTTTCTTAAGAAAATCAAGGGTGATTTCATCAAGAACCTTCTCATTTATACTGGGAATATTCTTTTCGGAAAATCCTTCTTTTGTTAATGAGGATAGATACGAAGCAATATCTGCAGCTTCCTGATTGGTAAGTCGAAGGTTTGGCATTCTGGTTGAAGAAGAATACTTTTGTGGGTCTTTTAACCAGGAATAAATCCAATTGAGGGAGGTTTTTGACCCTGTTCCTACCAGGTTAGGTCCTTGTTCTCTTCTAAGTGTTTCTATTGAGGTTGTTTGATTTAATGGATCTGGGGCAATCTGGTGGCAACCAAAACAGCCTAAAGATGAGACAAGTAGTTCTCCATTCTTCCCATCACCTTTTATGGGAACAGAATCCATTCCATATTCTGAACTATTTTTAAACAAATAATGAACGATCGCATGGATTTCCTGATTTGTACGATTTTGTGAGTCTTCATCACTGTTATTCGACTGGTTAAAGAAACGAGGCATCCAGGTATTATGCCGAAATGATTTGGGATCGCTGATCCAATTATACGCCCACTCCTTAGTCACTTTTGAGGCAACCTTCTCTAAGCTTGGTCCTGCCTTTGGACGATCTTTATATTTATCAATTTTATGGCAGCCAAAACATCCTGAACGTTCAATCAAGTTTAATCCCAGATTTAACTTGTCTGCATATTTTACAGAGGTCTCATTTGAATGGCATTTAAAACAACTTGCTTCTACATATTGCATTGGAAGCATTGGAGTATCCCAATGATGTAATTGATGCCAGTTATATTTTTCCTCCCATTCCTTTGCTTGTTCATGCGATGATGGTACATGAACTGTAGAAATAAAATCAGTTCCACGCCCGCGGCCACCATGGCAGCTAGTACATCCAAATTCTTCAACTGGGTGGGGTGACGTACTTGATAAATATAAATCTAATCTTGGATGTGCTTTAAATGGCTGGATATCACTTTCAAATCCTTGATCAAGAATTCCTTTATGACACGTCATACATCGGTCTACTTTTGGAACTCTAGTAAAATTAACATTATCAGTTATATCTTTAACAACAACCTGTTCTACTTTATAGTATGGAGATAAAAAATCAACAAAAGGTAAATCTCTGATTATATTTCCGATCTTGTTTGAAAAATCCATATGAACAGGGTCGAGATTTGTCAATTTTCTTTCAATAAGAGTTGCTTCTTTTGTCAGCTTTCCTTTTTCTGCTTTAACCTCATTTATTTCTTTACTGAATTGTTTAACCAAAACAGATTGTTCATCATAATCATCTTGTGCAGCTTCCAATACCAATTGAATTTCCAACATCTCAGTTTGGATTTTTCCCAACTTTTCTTCCAACTCATTTGCTTCTGATAAATGATGTGTACCTGCCTCTTCATATTCATATTTAAGAGCATCATATTTCGCCTTTGAAAAGTTGAATTCCTGCTGTACTCTGTATAATACTGCATCCTTTTTTAATAATTCTTCTTCAGTCCGGGAAATCGCTTCAGATTTTTCGTTATATAATTCCTTAAAATTAGTTAGTCTTTTTTGAATGTCCTTGTATTCAGCAGTCCCTTCATATAATTTAGATGCCTTCTCAAACTCTTCATTTGTTTTCTCAATTTGAAGTGCTCTGAAATCACGCTGGTAATCTTTCCATGATCTAGAATAATCATCAACAAAAGACCATACCAAAACAGCAAAAAAGATTAAACTGGAAATGGCAAACCAGATATTTAAATTTGAAATATTGTATAGTCTCTCTTGAAAGTTCTCTGGTTTTTCTGCCATATATAAGTAAGTTTATATATTGAAAAAATACTCTGGAATTGCCACAATATATTTCAAATTAAACATCCATCTGAGATACATTTTTATAGGTAGACTTATTGCAAATAAAATTAAAATAATAAAAACACTATAGCGGAGGTTGCCCAACTTCTGATGCAGTTTATTTAACATGCTTTTTGCTAACAATGGGGGTAAAACCATAAAGTATCCTAAGATCAATAAAAATCCCCACATCTCCCGGATTAAAATATTATCAGGAAGCCCCGAACGGAACCAAATTATATAAATGTATTCTGATAGATTTATATTTGTAAGCGGTGCCAATTTGTGAATATCCCAATACTCAAATGGACCGAAAAAATTCCAGTTTGGTCCTCTTAAAAATGTACCAACTATAATTAGAAGAATCCAAAGTACCAGCCATCCAAACATAAATAAGGATACAGCCATTTTTCTCTGTTTGAAACTATAGTATCCAACTCCTTCCTTATTGATATCTAGATAAGGAATTGCCATAAGACCAATAATCATGATGGTAGGAAAAAGGACTCCTGCAATCCATGGATCAAAGTACACTAACATTTCCTGCAATCCTAAAAAATACCAGGGTGCTTTGGAAGGATTTGGAGACAGGGTGGGATTTGCAGGCTGTTCTAAGGGTGCTGGTAGAGCAATTGACCACACTACTAATAAGACTGTACACAACACCAAAGCAATGAGTTCTATGTAAACTAGATCTGGCCAGGTTAATACCTTATCGTCTGGGTCATGATATTCATTTACCTTTTCATTATTATCAATCCGCTTATCATTTTCAGTGGCTTGTTTCATACTCAGCCATGTAAAAAACGCAACCAGAAAAATTAATCCAACAATAGGTACGTTATCTGGCTTCAAAACAATAAGTTTGAAATTCTCATCTGTTAATCCAAAAAGAAAAAAGGTTAACAATCCTAATAATATCAGGATTCCACCTTTATTTGTCCAGATAAGATCTAACTTGAATTTCTTGTTCCATTTGTAGAACCAATCATTTGGTGGAAAAATGAAAAAGAAAGTTAAGAGAATAAAGGTTAACATAACGGTTGGGGAGGAAACCGTATTTATTATATGTTTTATTAACTCCACTGGTATAAGTATCTCATCAATTTAAAGCGGTGTAGTAATTCCACCATCTTTTCGAATTCTCCAGAAATGTATTGCCATAAAAATTATGATAATAAACGGAAAACCAATACAATGCAGTACATAGAATCGTAATAGAGCAGCCTCACCTACAAAACGACCTCCAAGTAATGCAAATCTCACATCACTTCCTGCATGAACCAGGTTAATATCCCCAATTGAAAGTAAAGCCGCACCAGGTCCTTCGTGACCTAAAAATGGAGTTGCTCTTGCCATATTTGTTCCCACAGTGATTGCCCATATTGCTAATTGATCCCAGGGTAAAAGATAACCGGTAAAACTTAGTAACAATGTTAAAACGAGCAGAATAACTCCAACCATCCAATTGAACTCCCGTCGGTGGCTTATACGATCCAGTCATGAAAACTCTGAACATATGAATCCAAACTGTTATGACCATAAGATGAGCTGCCCAGCGGTGGATTTCACGCATAATTCCTAATGGAACCTGTTCACCCAAATCCATAATATCTGTATAAGCATATTCAACAGTAGGCCTATAATAAAACATGAGGAGAATTCCTGTGATAGTCAATACACAAAAAATATAAAAAGACAATCCCCCAGCACACCATGTGTATTTCAATCTTAACAGCATGACGCGGCATCCTTACCGGATGAAGATGGAGGAATACACTATTCAATACAGAAAACATGCGACCACGCCTGTTTACTTGGTACTCCTGATCTAATTATAGATTTCCAAACCTGAGAATCTCCAAATCTGGAAATAAAGCCTCCCTTTTTTCCCTTTTGATCTTTAGCCATACTTTTTATAATCCTGTTATTGTTACTTAATTTATAAAATCCCTAAACAATAAGATATGATTCCGGATCTTTCCATTGTCCTTTTTCGTAAGCATATTTCTTCGTTTTATCAATGAGAATCTGACCATCATTTGCTAATGATATTCTAAACCGTTCTAAGGGACGTGGTGCAGGACCCTCAAAATTGATGCCGGTTTTTCGGAACCCACTTCCATGGCATGGACATTTAAATTTACTCTCATTTTTTAACCAATTCGGAGTACACCCCAGGTGTGTGCAAACTGTTGATAAAGCATAAATTTGTTCTGTTGATCTGATTATCCATACACCGAATTTATTTTTTAAATTTGTAGACACTTCACCAATTGTATAGTCATCAGGATAGCCTGCTTTAAAAGTCTGTTTTGGCTCAAATAAAACATTTGGAAACATAAATCGTAGAATTATTCCAAAAAAAGTTCCGGTAGCAGCAGTGAATGCCAACCAAGCCAGGGTAAGCCAGGAAAAAAAAGAGCGTCTTTTTATTGGTTCTACTAAAATTGATCCTTTACCAATGGAGGCACGTTTTTGAGAAGGATTTTTTTCCGGTTCGCCTTTAGGTACCTCTGGTTTTTTTGAATCCAGGTTCTGTTCATCTACAGAATCCATTTGGGGATTAGCACTATCACTACTAATTTCATCGGTCTGTCTAGAACTTTGTTCATTTTCTTCAGTATTATTTACATCATTTGGTATGTTTTTATGTTTATCCATAGGAAACATCATATTCCATCCACTGGTTAGAAGAACTCGTATTTATTTTTAACACATCCATTGCTGTTTTTCGAATATTAATATTATTTTCCTCATCAGCCAGTTCTTGAATCTTACTATTAATGATGGGGTCATTTAGAAGTATTCCTGCTCTGATTGCAATAATTCGAGCCTGATCCCGTTCCCGTATATCCACCTCTGGGAAATTAATGAAAAATTTGCCTTCGATCAATTTTAATATTATTTCACGGCCAGAATCATCTCCAATTTTAGCAAGAGATATAGCTGCATCCCATCTAATATTTGGTTGACTATCATATAATGATTTTTTTAAATCCTCTATTACTTTTGGATCAGCAATATTTCCGAAAGCAATAACAGTTTGCAAGCGAATGTTTTCATCTTCATGATCTAAAAATAGTTTCAGTTTTTCGACTGCTTTCCCAGATTTTAAAAGACCCAGCGCTCTTATGATAGCAGGAATATTTTCAGTATTTTCATTTTCAATTTCAGAAAGTAACGGATCGATATATCTGCTATTACCAGTTCTTCCCATTGCCAGGGCAAGATATTGTCGTACTCGATTATCATCATGTTTGGACTGTTTAAATATATTGATCATCTCTGAAATAAACCGATCATCCTTTGAGATTTCATCGGAAATGTACAAAACCTTTGAAAGTTCAAAGGCAGATTGCCAGCGTTTAGTAGCGCCACCAATTTTGATATCATTCAGATAATCATAGGGGGTAGCATCCTCATAGGTCAGAAGACTAAACAAACTATAAATAAACACCAAAGATGCGGCTACAAGAAAAGGAATAATCACAAATGAGTGAAACAATATCTTAAAAATGGATTTTTCCGGTTCGTTCGGGATTGGGATTTGATCTGTCATTAATTACCTAAACCACAAATTGTATCAAGAATCAAATTAAAACTATCTCTAAAAAATTTACAAGAGCAAAAACGGGAACTTATCACCCTAGTTTTTCCCTTTTTCGAAGGTACTGACTGAGAGCAATATCCAAATCTTGATCTGTAAACAAAGGAATATAATCTATTAATCGTTTTCGGCATTGCTTTCGGTATTTATCCTGAAATTCAAGCATCAAGTCCTTGTAAGAATTACGAATTTGCCACGGCTCTGTAGTAACCAGTTCCCCTGTTTCCATATCCTTAAACCGGGTGCGGGTGTTAAAATTGAAGTTCAATTCCTGACGATCAAGAATGTGAAAGACAATTACCTCCTGTTTATTGTATCTGAAATGTTTTAATCCCCCTATAATTGCATCAAAATCATCGAAAAGGTCAGAGATCAGAATAACAAGTCCACGTTTCTTGATCCGATCAGCCATTTCGTGTAATACATTTCCAATCTGTGTATCTTCACCAGGATTTATCTGATCCAGTTGGGAAAAAATGGTATTTAGATGACTGGATGTTGAGCGAGGAGGAATAAATGACTGGATTTTTTTATCAAATAGAATGAGACCGATCCCATCTTTTTGATTAAGCATCAGATAAGAAAGGGCTGCAGTAAGGTAACTTGCATATTCCAATTTGGATATGTTTTTGCTACGGTAAGTCATGGATTTACTGATATCCATAATCAGGTACGAACGAAGATTGGTCTCTTCTTCATATTGCTTTACATAATACCGATCGGTTTTTCCATAAAGTTTCCAATCGATATGCCGAATCTCATCTCCCGGGCCATATGCCCTATGTTCCGCAAACTCTACACTAAATCCATGGTAGGGGCTTTTATGAAGTCCGATGATATATCCTTCAACTACAAGTCTTGCTCTTAGTGACATATTACCCAGCTTTGCTGCCACCTCAGGATGAAGGTATTTTCTTTTATCTACAGCGGGCAAAACTTAACTCTTTGCTTCCAACAATTTTACCAGGATATCATCGGTACTTAATCCTTCTGCTTCAGCATTAAAATTGGGGAGAATTCGATGCCTCATAACAGGGAAAACCAAATCCTTAATATCATCAATATTTGGTGTTGGGCGACCATCCAAGACCGCTTTTGCTTTTGCACCAAGGATAAGATATTGAGAGGCCCTTGGTCCTGCTCCCCATTCAATCCAGTCATTGATAAAATCAGGTGCAACTGCGGATCCTGGCCGGGTTGATGCTACTAAATCTACAGCATATTCCACTACATTTTCCGCCACAGGAACCCTGCGGATAAGATCTTGATAAGAAAGAAGATCGTTCCTGCCTATAACTTTTTTCAGTGTTTCAGAAGTTTGTCCGGTTGTGGTTTGTACAATGGCTATTTCTTCTGATCGATCAGGATAATTGATTTTGATATGAAACATAAACCTGTCCAACTGAGCCTCAGGAAGGGGGTAGGTCCCCTCCTGTTCAATAGGGTTCTGGGTTGCAAGTACAAAAAAGGGTTCCTCTAAAACATAGGAGGTACCTGATGCAGTAACCTTGTGCTCCTCCATCGCTTCCAACAGGGCAGCCTGTGTTTTTGGAGGTGTGCGGTTAATCTCGTCTGCCAGGATGATATTTCCAAAGATCGGCCCCTTAAAAAATCGAAACCCTCTTTTCCCTGTTGATTGATCTTCATCAATGACCTCTGTTCCAGTAATGTCGCTAGGCATAAGATCGGGAGTGAACTGGATCCGCTTGAATTTCAATTCCAAAAGTTCAGCAATTGATTTGATCATCAGTGTTTTCGCCAAGCCCGGTACACCAACCAGGAGAGTGTGTCCTTTGCAGAATAAAGCAATTAGTATATGATCCAGAACGCTGACTTGACCAATAATTGATTTCCCAATTTCTGAAAGAAAATGGGTGCGGGCTTCAGTCAATTTTTCAAGTAAGTGTAAATCTTTTTGTTCTTTCATATTATTCCCTGTTTTGATATTTACATTCAAAAACTAAAGAGGGAAAATTACGAGCCCCTTGTCCCTTTTACAATCTTATTGTCTTGCTCTCCCAATAAAGATTTGAGAAATTCATGTTCATGTTCAACGTTAAAACAAATGAAAAAGTTCACTGGATAGGCTTGACCCGTAATGAAATGAGGGAACATGTTGCAAAGCTGGGACAACCACATTTCCGAGCAGATCAAATTTACAACTGGATTTATTCCGGGAAAATTAAATCATTTCAATCCATGGCAAATATTCCCAAATCCTTCCGCACAGTTTTGGGCCAAACATCGGGGATTCATCCCCTCTCTTTAGTTAAAATAACCGGTGAGGATTCCTCGCTTACCAGGAAATTTCTCTTCAGGCTGTCCACCGGTGAGATGATTGAATCCGTTTTAATGCAGGAAGGAAACCGAATAACTGTATGCTTATCTTCCCAGGTGGGGTGTGCAATGGATTGCGATTTCTGTGCTACAGCGAAAATGGGATTCCAAAAAAATCTCTCTGTTGGGGAAATTGTAGATCAATTTCTATTTTTGCAGCAAGAATCTGAAAAAAAAATTACCAATGTTGTATTTATGGGAATGGGAGAACCTTTCCTGAATTATGCCCGAGTGATAAAAGCTGCTGATCTGTTAAATCAATCAGATGGAATTGATTTAGGCGCACGCAGGATTACAATCTCGACTGTGGGGATTATTCCAAGAATAAAGCAGTTTTCCAAAGAGGGTCATCGCTATAAGTTAGCTATCAGCTTGAATGGAACAACCCAGAATCAACGATTACAAACAATGCCTGCGGCAAAAAAATATCCCATTCATAAGCTGATAGATGCGGCAAAAAACTACTATGAAACAGCAAAACGGTTTCCCACTTTCGAATATGTACTGATGAACAATCTTAATGATAGAACTACTGATGCTGAAAATCTCATTAAATTGATTGGAAATCTCCCTTGTAAAGTGAATCTAATTCCCTACAATGAAATTGGAGGAACTTATAAGCGTCCATCACATGACCGGTTAACACGTTTTATCAATGCACTGAAAAATGTACCGTTTACCGTGACTGTTCGTTGGAGCAATGGTACTGAAATTGATGCTGGTTGCGGCCAATTAGCCGTGAATGCAGGAGGTAGTGTTCAATCATAAACAAAAAACTCATATCAATGGCTGGGTCTATCCGTTCGTATTCAGGATTTCAAGGGAAGAAAGCAGTAATCTTAGGCTCAGGACTTGGTAGTTTACCAGATCAATTCGAAAACAAAACTATTATTCCTTACGAAAAAGTTCCTGGATATCCCAAACCCTCTGTGAAGGGACACTCTGGAGAATTTGTTGTTGGCACTCTGAATGGTGAAGAAATTCTGGCAGCAAAAGGAAGGTTCCATTATTACGAAGGGTTTGACTTCTCAGAAATTACATTGCCTATCCGTTTATTGCATGAGCTCGGTATTTCATTTGTTATAATCACAAATTCCGCTGGTTCATTACGTAAGGACTACCATCCTGGAACATTGATGGCTATGAATGGTCATCTTGACTGCACATTTATTGAGGGACCTGAATTACCAACAATAAATAAAAAACCACGTTTTTATAATTCTGAAATATTAGCATTAGCAAAAAAATGCTCTCTTGAAACTGGTGTTCAAATAAAAGAGGGAGTTTATTGCTGGACATTAGGGCCAGCTTACGAAACGCCGGATGAAGTTAAGTTCATACAAAACCTCGGTGGAGATGCGGTAGGAATGAGCACGGTACCTGAAATAAAAATGGCAGGAGAACTTGGAATTAGTTCATTGGGAATTTCCTGTTTGACAAATTACGCTGCAGGAATTACAAAAAATTCTTTATCCCATGATGAAGTGATAGAGACCGCTGATAAAGTAAAAAATCAATTTTCAAAACTAGTCGCAAAAATTTTGATTGAAGAAGACACAAATTAAAATCTATTTGTGAAAAAAGAAAGATTGTATAATTCAAAAAAACTGGATGATATTTACTCCCATATAAGAGGAGATTTAGAAAGGATTTAAGAAAATTTACTATGACAAAAAAGCACCAGAAAAATGATTTAACAGTTAATGTAAGATCAGAAATCTTTGAGATTCAGGATACCATAATTGAAACCCGGAGAGATATTCATAAATATCCGGAATTAGGTTTTGAAGTACACCGTACAGCTGGAATTGTTTCAGACCGTTTGAATTCATTTGGAATTGACGTTCAAACCGGAATAGGGAAAACCGGGGTTGTCGGGACTCTTCAGGGAGAAAAAGACGGTGCCACCATTGCGTTGCGTGCAGATATGGATGCACTGCCAATCCAGGAAACAAGTGACATCCCATACAAGTCAGTTCACGATGGGGTTATGCATGCCTGTGGACACGATGGTCATACAGCCATGCTTTTAGGGGCAGCAGAAATTATTTCAAAATTTCAGGATACCCTCAACGGTACTGTAAAATTCATTTTCCAGCCGGCTGAAGAAGGAGGAGGAGGCGCCCGTTTTATGATTGAAGATGGATGTTTGGATGGAGTTGATGAGATCTACGGAATTCATGTTTGGAGTTATCAAAAATACGGAACAATCGGTGTTAAAGAAGGCCCAACTTTAGCTGCAGCAGATGCATTTACAATAACAATTAAGGGGAAAGGTGGACATGGAGCAGCTCCTCAGGGAACAGTTGATGCCATTGTAGTTGCTTCCCATCTTGTGACAGCCCTGCAAACCATCGTAAGCAGGAATACAAATCCTCTGGAAAGTACAGCGCTTACTGTGGGAAAAATTTCAGGAGGACACAACTTCAACGTTATCGCTGATACGGTTGAACTCAAAGGTACTGCCCGTGCCTATACTGAAGAAAATAGGCAAATGATCAAGAAACGATTAAATGAAATAATTGAAGGAGTAGGAAGTACGTATGGTGCAAAAATTGAAATGGATTATTGGGATGGATATCCACCTACTGTAAATCATAAAGTACCGGTGGAAAGATTAGTTAGATCTGCAGAAAAAATTGTTGGAGAAGGAGTAGGATTCCCATATTTATCTATGGGTGGAGAAGATTTCAGCTATTACACGCAGAAAATTCCCGGCTGTTTTTTCTTTGTAGGATCAACCCCTCCGGACCAAAAACCAATGAGCGTGCCTCACCATTGTTCACATTTTAATATTGATGAACGGGCGCTTCTTGTTGGTTCAAGCATTTATGTACAATTAATTGAGGATTTATTAATAAAATAAATTTAATATCCTTCCGTTGCGTTTTCACCGCGGGGATCAGCGCCACCGTAAAACCCCTTCTCCCCTATCATTATTCCATTGGCCTGCCCAATAGTGCCCCAGCGATAAGACCGGATGATGTGACCACGATTAATTAGATTCTGTTCTACATCTTTGGACAAGCTTCTTTGCTCCACAATAATTGCATCAGGTAACCACTGTGAATGGACTCGTGGGACAGAAACCGCTTCCTGAATATCCATCCCGTGAATTGCAACATTTAGAATAATTTGCATGACTGTAGTGATGATGGTAGACCCACCGGGAGTACCAATGATCAAAAAAGGCTCACCGTTCTTTAGAACAATTGTTGGAGTCATGGAGCTCAATGGCCGTTTGTAAGGCTGAATAGCATTGGCTTCATTTCCAATGAGCCCGAAGATATTCGGTGACCCGGGTTTTGCTGAAAAATCATCCATTTCATTGTTCAAAAAGAATCCAGCACCCTCTACTAATACACCACAGCCAAAGCCAGTATTCAATGTGGTGGTGACACTCACTGCATTCCCATTCTTGTCAATAACGGAATAATGGGTTGTCTCTCGGCTTTCATAAGCTAAAGGATCGCCTGCTTTTACAACCGAACTTTTTGTCGCTTTTTCCATGGAAATATTCTGAATTCTCTCGAAAGCATATTCTTTTGAAACCAGCATTGATACCGGCACTTCCCAGAAATCCGGGTCACCCATGTGTTCAGCACGATCCGCATAGGCCCTGCGTTCAATTTCCGTGAGAAGGTGAATATAATCGGATGAATTCCAGCCTAAAGTATCCAAAGGATATTGTTCTAACATGTTGAGCATTTGGATCAGGAGAACTCCTCCAGAACTTGGAGGTCCCATAGAAATAAAGTCTAAACCCTTGAAATCTCCGGTAACAACAGTGCGATAAACTGAATGATAATTATCCAAATCTTCTTTTGTAATGAAACCATTGCCTTCGGCCATTTCTCTTTCAATCAATTGAGCAGTTTTCCCTTCATAAAACCCGGCGCGCCCTTTTCTGGAAATCAGCTTCAAAGTCCTGGCTAAATCTCTCTGGACTAACTTATCTCCTGCTCTCCATGGTTCACCGTTCTTTTTAATAAAAACGGCTTTTGCTCCGTCGTCATTTATAAAAAAGTCGTGGAAAATATTCAAAACTTGGGCAAACCCATATGAGATGGGAAAACCCCGCTCTGCCAATTGAATGGCAGGAAGCAGCAATTGACGCAGGGAAATATTCCCCGAACCGTGATCTCTCCAGATTTTTAATAATCCATCTACTGATCCCGGTGTACCTGCTGCCAGGTGAGAATAAAGAGAAAGGCCGTGAACCACATTGCTGGAATCATCCAGATACATATCGCGGTGTGCCATACTTGGTGCCATCTCACGAAAATCCAGGCTAAATGATTCTCCGTAGGCCGTGTGAGCTACTAAAAAACCTCCTCCGCCAATATTTCCGGCCTGGGGATGTGTTACCGCCAACGTAAATCCAGTGGCCACCGCTGCATCTATTGCATTACCGCCTTTTTTTAATATGTTAACTCCAGCATCTGAGGCCAATCTGCTGGCAGATACCACCATACCATTTTTTGCATATTCCGGTTCTGCATGGGAATATTGAATGAGACACAGAAAAATGATTGTCCAAAATATTTTTTTACATTCTATCTTCTTCATTTCAGTACTGATTTATAAGGATAAACTCAATGGATATAATCCAAAGACAAAGCAAACTAAATCCGCATAGTTTGCAACATATTTTATTATTATCACTCTTTTTATCTTTTATATTAACCCTTGTTTTATTTTTAACAGAAAGGAATTAAATAAAAATTGGACAATGGCTCACTTCAGATACGGATGGCAATAAATAGTCTGGTCTATAGCATACCGCCGATTTTACAGCAATCAGGAAGATTTTCGTAAACTATAGGATCCGCCTCTGTATTATTGGCTTGATAACCAAGAGCAGAAACCACTTTTTCTATGGCAGCTAACTCAATAATCGATGCCTTGTAAGTTACATGGCCAACTTTTGTATTTAAATCAACGTCAAACTTGCTGATACCGTCAACTTTGGCCATTCCTGATTCAATAGTTTTTTTACACATACCACATTGAACGGTACTCAGTGTCACGTCAGCGTGTTTTTCTCCTTCACTGCTACAGGCCATAATTCCAAATAATAGTCCCCATAAAGCGAATATGTTTACTTTCTTCATTTTACACTCCTTGTTAAATAGAAATATTCGAAGAATTTTATTTAACCAGTTTTTCTGTTGCTCAATGACAACTACCGTACCATCCCTGACATATTTTTTAATTTGGGTATAAAGTTTCACCTTCACTTTTAGCAATTATCGCAGCTCCAATGCTGTCGCTGGTTACATTGACCATAGTTCTAAACATATCCAAAGGGCGGTCCACTGCCAGCATGGTTCCCACAATAATAGCAACATCAGGATGATCTCCAAGGCCAACGGAATCTAATACCACAAAGATCATTACCAATCCTGCGGATGGAATGGCTGCTGCACCTACAGATGCTAAAAAGGCTGTCAATACAATGACAAATTGTTGTGCAATGTTCAAGTCGAAACCGATTGCCTGGGAAATAAATAACACTCCAGCGCACTCGTATAAGGCGGTGCCATCCATATTGATGGTTGCACCCAAAGGCAGAACAAAACTGGTTGTTTTATTCGAAACTCCCACTTCATTTTCAACACAATCCATTGTAACAGGAAGAGTCGCTCCAGATGAACTGGTAGAGAATGCCGTCATGAATGCCGGGGCCATGGCTTTAAAATGCTTGATTGGACTGATCCGCGTAAAAAGATAGAAAATGACCGGCAGTGTAATCATCCAGTGGATCAGCAAGCCTGTTACAATTGTGATCATATACATCCCCACAGCTTTGAATAATTCAAAACCGGAAGTGGCCACTGCTTTGGTAATTAAACCAAAAACACCAATGGGTAATAAAGCAATAATGCCATGGGTGAGTTTCATCATGGCTTGAAAGCCATAATCGAAAAAATGTGTCAGCATTTCCTGGGGTCTTCCAGATAACCGGGTGATTGCGAAGCCAAAAACGATGGACCAAAAAATTACACCTAACATGTCGCCGTCAGCCATGGCTGCAATCGGATTCAATGGAATCATTCGAATGATAATTTCTCCAAGAGATGATGGCTTTTGCAAAGAACTTGGATCAAAAGACTGGCTTGAACTTGCATATTCGAGACCAACCCCTGGTTGAATGATATTGGTCAAAATTAATCCAACAAGGATTGCAAAAATGGACGTCGCAAAATAGTATACAAATGTTTTGGAGCCTATTCTACCTAATGTACGGCTGTCACCCAAGCTGGCAACACCACTGGTGATAGAAAACAGAATTAATGGAACAATGATCATTTTTAATAAACGCATGAATATTGTTCCCAGCGGTGCAACAAATAACGAATTTTCACCGAATACAAGTGCAAATATGGTTCCCAGGGCCATAGCGATGAGAACTTGCCAGTGAAGTTTCAGTTTAAACATAAATACCCTTTAGTTAGAACCATACACGAGTTAAAGGTACTGCAAATTGTGGAAATAAAAAAAGCCCGAAAGAAATCAGTTCACACAGGAATCAAGCATCTGATATCACTTCCTGATTACAAAAACAGTCAATGACTTAGGGGCTGCTGATGCCAATAACAAGGTATTACTAATATACATATAAGAACGGAAAATTTTGGTGTCTATGGCGATTGGGCAGGCCTCTTACCATTCCGAATAGAGAAGTTAAGCCAACTTGCACAGATGGTACTGCCCTTTTGAGAGTGGGAGAGCATGTGGATGCCACTTTTTATACCTAGATTTAAAATGTTATGTTGTCGAGATTGACATTTCCACCAGAGAGTATAACCCCAATATTTTTGGAGTTCAGATCCGAACTTTTATTAATGAGTGCAGCGAAGGCAACTGCTGAGGATGGTTCAATGACAATCTTTAAGCGAGACCAGATCAATTTAAGCGCAGATAAAATTTGATCCTCGGTTACCAAAACAATCTCTTCAATCCCATTTCGAATAATTGGAAAGTTAATATCACCTAATTGGGTTTTTAACCCATCTGCTATGGTATCTGCAGTTTTATTGGTCTCAATTCTGCCAGATTTTAAAGATCTAAAAGCATCATCTGCATTTTCTGGTTCACCACCGTATATTTTACAATTAGGTAATCTTTGCTGTACAGCTAAAATTGTTCCAGCAACTAATCCACCACCGCCAACTGGTGTGAAAATGGCGTCTAGGTTTGAATATTTTTCTAACAACTCAAAAGCCGCTGTCCCCTGCCCCTTAATAACATCTAAATTATTAGAGGGATGAATGAAAGTGGCACCATTTTCTATCGATATTCGTTCAGCATTAGTTTCTCTATCTTTCAAAGTTGGTAGACAAATAGTAACCTCTCCTCCATATCCCTTGACAGCATCAATCTTTACTTTTGGAGCAGATGATGGCATCACAATATATGCTGTTACACCTAAATTATTTGCAGCAAGAGAAAGAGCCTGAGCAAAATTTCCTGAAGAGTGAGTTACAACACCCTTGTCTTTTTGTTCTTCTGATAAGTTAAGAATGGCATTCGTTGCTCCTCTCATTTTAAATGCGCCTATTTTCTGAAAATTTTCACATTTAAAAAACATATTGCAACCGACAATCTCATTTAAAAGAGTAGAAGTCAAAATCGGAGTTTCATGAATGTATGGCTTGATTTTTTTTGCTACATTTTTGATTGTTTTCATAATAGTCTAGAATTTGAAATATGAAAATACAAAAAACAGGCCTGACAAATGATAATACATTTTAGATGTTTAAATTAATAATTACCAACCATTGAAATTCTAGAAACTCTTATAATATAGAGATGGGTACAAACGAAACCCCTGAACTTAAAGAAGTTGTCGACGTCATTGTGTTTTGTGGGCAAAGTGGACAGATAAAAGGATCCGGTGTCTGTTGTGTAAAAGACGCTAAAATGTGTGGGTGTGGCGCACATTCTGGTTCACCAGCCTGCTGCGTGATTCTTGTTGAGGCTCCAGATGACTCAGAGACAACCGACGAAGTAACCCCCAGATGATAAATAGACATTTTTTAATTAATACGCCTGTAACCATTTAATAATCCGTTCAATGGCTTCAATAAGGTTAGCACAGACCGGGATGATATCATCGATTGTCATTGTTTTATCAGTGGGAATTTTCCTGCTGATTTTCAGTGCTTTTCTTCCATCAAAATTGATATAGGCTAAACGAGCATTCAGTTCAGTTGCATCACGTCCAAATTCTGAACCGGATAAAAGAGCTACACCAGTATCCTGTAATAATTGTTCACAAAGTGTAGGTGAATTCGTTATACCCCTTTCAGTTAATTTTTCTCTGAAGTTTTCGAAATCTGGGAATAAATAAAATGCCCCGGATGGAGCACGAACTCGAACCCCGGCTTTAGCTAAACTATTCGCACAGTAAGACCCCACTATTGATAGTAGACGACGGGAGTGAATTAAATATTCGTCAACAGTTTTATAATCAGTATAAGCCTGAACGGCTGCATATTGAATGGGAGTGCTCACACAGGAAAATGTTTCGCTTGAAATAGAAGCTACGACGTTTTTCAGTCCATACAGTTCTCTGGGAAACGCAAAATGTCCCAAACGCCATCCACCAGCTCCGCACCATTTGGATAACCCCGAACTGACGATAGTCCCTTCAGGATAATACCTGGCAATTGATATATGATCTCCTTGGTGATGCATTCGACCATAAATTTCGTCAGATAGAACTAGAACATCATTTTTCCTACACACAGCAGCTAGAGCAGACAATTCTTCTGGAGTGTATGTTCCGCCATCAGGGTTACCTGGATAATTTAGAATTAACATGTGAGGACTTTCAATAGAATGGATTGCAGATTCAAGCTGATCAGGAAGAAGTCTCCAGTTGTTTTCATATTGAGTTTGAATATAATGAATTTCTCGATGGACGATTTGTCCTTGTGGCCCATAGGACACCCAGCAGGGGGAAGGTATTAATGTTGACCCTTCCATTGCCAATTGTAAGGTGAACACCAATTCCTTCGAGCCTGGGCCAATCATGATGCCTTCTGGTTCAAAATCTGTTTTGTCTATTTTTTGATGAAATTCAGCTACAGCCTGGCGTAGAGCATACAATCCTTCTACGGGTAAATAATCTTTTCGATAGGCATTTCCCTCCAAGCTAGAAACGATGGAATCCGGAACAGGAAAGGGTGATTGACCTAAACCAAAACGAAATATTGTTTTCCCGGAAGTTTCCAATTCTCCACAGTATTTATTGATCGCCAGTGTAGCAGACTGTTTCAGGTTTTGTAAGTGAGGATGGATTTTGTGGGGCATAAATGGACAGTAAACTTAAGAAGTTTCCTTTCTGGATTAAATAAAAAAAGGTTCAACTGTACGGCCAATATTGGAATATTAACTGTAAACCCTTGCTGTGATAATATCAAAAAACTAGCGGAGGATGGCTCCTTCAGCTAAAACTATTAAAAACATCCATATATTTTATTCCACTACCAGTGATAAATAAGACAATTTGTTCATCCTTCTGAATTTGTCCGTTTTCCAATAGATTTTCCAAAGCTGCAACAGTTGCCCCGGCTTCCGGAGCAGCAAATACTCCTTCGGTTTTTCCCAATGGAGTCACACCTTTAAGTAATGCATCATCGCTAACAGCGAGAGCATATCCATTACTATCACGAATCGATTGCAAAATAAGAAAGTCGCCTATCGCTGATGGAACACGAAGACCTGAAGCCACAGTATTGGCACCTTCAAAAGGTGGAGCATTATCTAATCCTTCATTAAAAGCACGAACTATGGGAGCACATCCTTCAGCCTGAACAGAAATTATTTTCGGTCGCTTTGAATCAATCCAACCCAATTCTTCCATTTCCTGAAATGCCTTCCACATTCCGATTATTCCCGTACCTCCACCTGTGGGATAAATAATTACATCAGGTAATTGCCAGTTCAGTTGTTCAGCAAGTTCATAACCCATTGTTTTTTTCCCTTCAACACGATAAGGCTCTTTCAATGTTGAAATATCAAACCATCCTTCTGCCTCTTTCCTTTTAGCAACAATTTTTCCACAATCACTGATTAATCCATCGATTTTTTCTACAATTGCTCCGTATTGTTCACACTCGATTTGGAATGCATCTGGAGTATCCTCAGGCATGAAAACATAGGCTTCCTGACCAGCTTTTGCAGCATAAGCAGCTGTAGCGCCCCCGGCATTTCCTGCTGTGGGGATGGCAATTTTTTTCACTCCCTTTTCTTTTGCCTGCGAGATAGCAGCGCTCATCCCACGGGCTTTAAATGAACCGGTTGGATTAAGTGACTCGTCTTTGAG
>DPYO01000122.1 GCA_003535775.1 Fidelibacterota bacterium
CGGGATTTGAGAGAGAAATTCCCTAAAAATTATTTTTATGGTATTCTCTTCTTGGAATGCCTGATTCGAATGGAGAAAGATGAAGAAGCACAGACCTTATTGAGTAAATTGGAAGAAGAATTACCCTTTTTGACGGACATTCAGCAAGATTGGTATTGGAGTTACCTCAAATATGAGTTGGCTCTCTTTCAATTCCTGCATGGAAAGGATGATACGTCTTTAAAAAATGTGGAAGAAGCTCTAGGCAATTATCATGCTGAGCTGGATGTTATTTTAGGAAATGCCTGGCTCTTAAAGGGGATGATCCATGACAGGAAGGAAAATCGTGAGGAAGCAAAAAAGGCCTACCAAGCGTGCATAAGTTTGGATAATAATACCACAGCAATAACAAAGGCAAAGAAGTATTTTAATTCCCCGTTTATAGATTGATTTCCATTCAGGATCAGGTCAAATATAATAGTTCTAAATACATTTCATTCCAGGTTATAATATTTTATAATTGATCCGTAAATTCACCGTAGATTTAAAAAAGAAACGTATCTATTATGATTGAACGAAAACAAACACGCCAGGTATTGGTTGGCGATATACCAATTGGTGGTGGGGCACCTATCCCTGTTCAATCTATGACCACCACAAAAACCCACGATTTGGATGCAACGTTAAGGGAAGTAGAACGATTGGAGGAAGCCGGCTGTCAGATCATCCGCATTACGGTTCCTGATCATAAATCTGCAACTACTCTAAAAGAAATTAAAAAGCGGATGACTGTACCATTGGTTGCAGATATTCATTTCAATTTTAGAATGGCTTTGGAAGCAGTTGATGCGGGCGCAGATAAGATCAGGATCAATCCTGGAAATATTGGCAAAAAGGATCGTGTAAAAGCGGTGCTTGATAAGGTCAAATCTGCACATCTCCCAATTCGCATTGGAGTGAATGCAGGGAGCCTTGAAAAAGATTTAATCGAAAAATACGGATATCCTACACCGGAAGCTATGGTGGAAAGTGCCAGGAGACACATTCGCATCTGCAAAGAAAATGATTTTGATGATATTATTGTTTCACTGAAGGCTTCTGACGTAAACCTGATGATGGATACTTACCGGTTATTTTCCAAAGAGTTTGACTATCCCCTTCATCTCGGCGTTACAGAAGCAGGACCAACCAAATCAGGAAGTATCAAATCTGCTGTTGGAATTGGGTCTCTACTATCAGAAGGCATTGGTGATACAATCCGGGTAAGTCTCACCGATGATCCCGTGGAGGAGGTGCATGCAGGATTTGAAATCCTGAAATCATTGGGTTTGGCTACCAGGGGTGTAACAATAGTAGCTTGTCCAACTTGCGGACGGTTAGAGGTTGACCTATTTAAAATATCTCGAGAAATGGAAGATAAATTGAAGAATATTGAAACTCCCATGTCCATAGCTCTAATGGGATGCGCAGTGAATGGCCCCGGAGAAGCAACACATACTGATATTGGGATTGCTTTCGGTAAAGGAAGTGGTCACCTTTATTACAAGGGAGAAAACCGTGGAAAAGTGAAAGAAGAAGAGGCGATGGATCACCTTGAAAAAATGATTCATGAATTTGAAAAAGAACCAACCAATGGAGGTTAAAATGAAATTTTTACTGTCAATATTTTTGGTTACACACATTTGGGCATTTCAAGCACCGGATAAGATTCCAATGTCCCCCATTGTTGCTTATTGGAAAACTCTGACTCAGGAGGAAAAGGGAATCTATCTGTTTTCCTATTTAACCCAAGTGTATGATACATATGAAGAACTAAAAAGTGAAACCGGTTATGGTGAATTAACAACCTGGTATTATGACAATCGTGCTGAATTAGTCTTCGGCATATTTGATCAACTGGAAAAAACGGAATTGACAGAGTTTGTTGGCTGGGTTGATGAATTTTATCGTCAGGAAGATTTTGTTGGTCGCCCCTTTTACGAGGCGCTTGCCTTTGCTTTTCGATTTCAGAAAGCTGCAGGTAAGTCCATCTGGGAGAAATTTGAAAATATGAAATTTGATAAAATTAAACCGAAATAATGTCTTTTTACCGCCCTACATTCATCCAGGAATGGAATGCAATCAGACAGGAAGGGGGGTACCGGTTACTCATCAAAAAAAAAGGTTGGGCGATTATTCTGGCATTTTTTATTTTTTATCTTATTCGAGACAGTTTATTATATATAGTCATACCGTACTTTGCTCTGACAGGAATTAGTTCCTATTTCTAATGCTTTCCCGGGTATTCAGCAGTGCGATCCTTGGGATTGATGCTTATGTTGTGGAAGTAGAGGCTCATCTTTCTGGAGCAAAACTCCCAAAATTTGTTACCGTCGGCCTTCCGGAAGGAGCGGTGAAAGAAAGCAAGGAGCGGGTCACCGCTGCAATTAGAAACAGCGGATTTGATTTTCCACGGAAGCATATCACAATCAACCTTGCTCCTGCAGATATACGGAAAGAAGGTTCAGCCTTTGACCTACCCATCGCAGTGGGAATCCTTGCTGCAACGGGATTTGTGGAACCTACTTATCTTGATAAACTCCTTTTATTAGGTGAACTTGCCTTAGACGGATCCCTCCGTCCAATCAGGGGTGCTTTGCCCATCGCGCTTTGTGCCAGAGATAAAGGAAATCCTGCCAAAAAAAAATGCTAAGGAAGCTGGGGTGGTAAATGATGTTAAGGTAGCAGGTGTTTCCTCTTTGAAAGAGGTGGTAGAGAACCTGAATGGGACAAAGAGAATTGAACCTGTGGTGGTGGACCGGGACAATCTGTTCAAAAGTCAAATGAAATATAGTGTTGATTTCGCTGATGTAAAGGGACAAGAGCAGGTGAAACGGGCTTTGGAAGTTGCTGCAGCCGGAGGACACAATGTGATTATGATTGGACCCCCGGGAAGTGGCAAGACGATGTTGGCGAAACGTTTGCCAACTATCTTGCCTGATCTTGTGTTTGATGAAGCTCTTGAAACAACAAAGATTCATTCTGTAGCGGGAATCTTAAGGGAAGGAAAAGGACTGATTGCTACGCGCCCTTTCCGATCTCCTCATCATACGATTAGTGATGCTGGACTTATTGGAGGAGGATCAGTCCCAAAACCGGGAGAGGTCAGTTTAGCACATAACGGGATATTATTCCTCGATGAATTTACTGAGTTTAAAAAAAATGTTCTGGAGGCCATGCGCCAGCCACTTGAGGATTGCATGGTAACGATTTCACGGGCTGCAATCTCCTTAAGTTATCCAGCCCGGTTCATGCTTATTGCAGCAATGAACCCTTGCCCATGTGGTTATGCCACAGATCCAAATAATGAATGCACGTGTACACCTCAAATGATTCAAAAATATATGGGTCGAATTTCTGGTCCGCTTATGGACAGGATTGATATCCAAATTGAAGTCCCTGCAGTTCTTTTTACTGAATTAGCGGATAAAGAGAAAGGAGAAGTGTCCGATATTGTAAGACAGCGGGTTCAATTCGCAAGAAAAATTCAGTTAGATCGATTCAACTTGAAAGATGGAATATTCGCCAACTCCCAGATGGAGTCTAATGATCTTCGAAAATATTGTAAATTGGAATCTAAATCTGCAAATCTTCTTAAAACAGCTATGGAAAAATTAGGATTATCTGCCAGAGCGTATGATCGCATTTTGAAAGTTTCCCGAACAATTGCAGATCTGGATGAGCAGAAACAGATTCAATCAAATCATATCAGTGAAGCTATCCAGTACCGGAGCCTGGATCG
>DPYO01000196.1:0-916 GCA_003535775.1 Fidelibacterota bacterium
CCAAGCCTGGACATACCAGGGCCAGAACTGGGACAATAATCAATTTCAAATTCATCAAATGATATGCGGGTCAGGTTTTCCCATACTGTCGTATCCGGATCTGAAAACATTGCATAAGTATCTCTTATATTTTCATAATCATCACGAAAGCCAACCATTTTTCGCCCATCATTGAGTACCAGAATATCAGCTGGACAGCACTCACAGGGAATGGCACCCGAATAATTATTCACAATTTCATCGTCATTAAAAGATTGGCCTGTATCTGCTGAAGAAAGATGAAAGATGTTTTGAAAGTCTAAAAACCGCCGTCCATAGGAATAATAAATCACATGAATATTACCATTGTCACTGGTAGAAATTTCTGGATAAAGATTAAATTTTAAATTGTCCCCTATGGGAATTTCTACCGTCCAAGTATCGCCTCCATCTAAGGAACGAGAATAATAAATGTTTGTTTCATCGTATCCATTTCGCTCGTCTGCCCAAATAATATGGATTGTGTTGCCTACAGATTCGATCTTGGGACCACTATACGTTATCTCAATGGCATATCCGTCAACTGAATTGACCTGGACAGGGGCAGAAAACGTATTACCATGGTCTTCGGACCGTGCATAATATACATTTGCGTTGTTATCTGCATTGATCCATACAACATGAATTATATTATTGATATCAACGGCAATGTCCGGCCTCTTATTTAATGTTCCCAACCCTTCAGAAACATTTATATTTGGTCCAAAATCTGCCCCAAGTATAGAAATTAAGCCAACAATGATGATTATTATATTCATGTTATTCTCCTAAAACTTTATTAACAATTCGCGGGTACAACTGATACTATTTATACTATAAGGAATATTTAAGCAGAGTAATATTACACCTCACAAGTCCTAAATGTCTATAATCAAAA
>DPYO01000196.1:1291-1695 GCA_003535775.1 Fidelibacterota bacterium
TTACCTTTAAATTTGCAAACATACCATCCGAGTTGTGACCAACCCACAGTCCAATCCATCCCTTTTCCACCGCGCCAATTCGATCTACGACCAAGGATGGTTCTGATGCATTATCGATGAACACACGTACGGTCGGTCCGTCTAACTCAAGACGCAAATGGACCCAGGCATCCGAAGATGGAGATGGCACTATAGCGGCCTCGTACTGACCAGGATGTTCAGTTCGTAGCCTATACCATTCATGCGATGGAACCAGCACATATTGCATAGAGTGTGATCGGCGCACTTCACTTTCAGCTTTAAAATTAAATGGACGTAGATAAACAGCCTCGTATTTCTCTGCGTTGATGCCATGAAAAGCTATACCTACAAAACTTCTACCAGGCTCATTTCTGCCTTTCAAG
>DPYO01000196.1:1707-3649 GCA_003535775.1 Fidelibacterota bacterium
GACCAAGGATGGTTCTGATGCATTGTCGATGAACACCCGTACGGTCGGACCCTCTAACTCAAGACGCAAATGAACCCAAGCCTCCGAAGAGGGGGGTGCCACTATAGCGGCCTCGTACTGACCAGGATGTTCCATTCGTAGCCGACGCCATTCATGCGATGGAACCAGTACATATTGCATAGAGTGTGATCGGCGCGCTTCACTTTCAGTTCGAAAATTAAATGGACGTAGATAAACAGCCTCGTATTTCTCTGCGTTGATTCCATGAAAAGCTATACCCACAAAACTTCTTCCAGGCTCATTTCTGCCTTTCAAGTCTATTTCTATCACCCCATCACCAATTTTGAAAGAAGGCAGCCAGGCTACTCCTTGCCCTGGTTTCTCATCCAGATAGACGCCCGTCTTATCCCCGTCTTCTACTCTCGTCACAGTGCGGTTGAAAACAGCCCATTTTTCTCCTGTAGCAAGTAATGAAAGGTCAAATGTAGTGTCAGGCTCTGTTTGACTAAAAAGACACGAAGTAAGTAAAATAATTGAAATTATATGTTTCATAGTACCCTCTTAAATATAACTATCATTAGAAAACAGAATAAATGTAGGTACCACCAGTCCTAAATGTCTATAAACAAAAAACCCATAGTGGTTGGTATTTCCCTTAATTACACAAAGAACCTTCACACGCTGGATATAGAGATGATTGCAGGTTATCACTTTGTTTTAAAAATTCTATTTCAACCCACTCATACAATTCGAAAGTAACAGATATATTACCACTTTCTAATACCTCTATTATGAGAGGATCACCTCCATCCCCATCACCATAATCAACCCTATAATTATCACCATCAACCTGCTGATATATCATATTTTCATAACAATAACAACCATCGGCACTACTTGAAGGTGAGACGTATGCATAAGAAAAACTCCCACTATTTGTATCAAATAATAATACTTCACTATTTTTTCTACTCATTTGACTTTCCAGGTCAACCCAAGTGCCTTGCAATGAAAATCCGTCTTCATCTTTTTGGTTATCACAAGCAATCCAAAATAAAAGTGGCAGTATGATTAGTAATCGCTTCATTTTGTGATCCTTTGATATACTTTTATAAATCAGTGGGTACTACTGGTACTACATAAACTATACCGAATCTTCCAGCAGAGTAAATGTAAGAACTGTTAGTCTTAAATATCTATATACAAAAAACCCGCCAAAAGAAGGGATTTCATTGTAGCGTGGGCTGGATTTGAACCAGCGACCTCCGGGTTATGAGCCCGACTTAATCTATTTAAACAGCGCTTGCATCTTTGTTTAATTCCTATTTCTTCACTATTTGAAAATCCACTACACCGTTGAAATTCGTACCGACCACATTGATTTTTCCCGGATAACCAAGTGCATTGCCGTCCATAGTATCACTGCGGGTGTAGACCATGTTACTCAGAATTAAATACCACAGCAGTGTAGAGTCCGCACTATTGTTTACGTAAATCAAGGTAGAATCACTTCCCGAATATTCATTAACAATTAAGGTTGTAGAAAGTACTGCATTGGAATCAAGAGCGAAGGAAAGATCATAGGATTCATCAACATCATAGGAATTGCCCCGGAGCGCAAAGGTAAAGACCTCTGCCGTGTTGATAACGAATGGTATGTTGTCTATGAGCCCATCATCCGGCTCGGGCGGGCCAATACAGTTATATAATAAAGAGATCGCGACAAGGATATAGGTATGCTTCACGCAGCGTCATTCTCGATCTGATCCTGGTCCGGTCGTTTCAGTTCCAGGTCAACAATTTTTTCCATTGGTTTTTCCAACTGTCGCGCCCGCGGCCCACTGAGTTCATCATAATGTTTTTGAACCGTACCAATGGTTTTCCCCAGAGCACCCAGCTTTTCTATGAATTTTTCCCATTGTTCCTTGAAAGCACTTACCAG
>DPYO01000196.1:3953-4137 GCA_003535775.1 Fidelibacterota bacterium
TTGTTCCTTGAAAGCACTTACCAGGGCCTGCATATCCCCTGCTCTTTGCTCCAAAGAAAAGTTGGATACCGCCTGCCGGATTAGGGATAGGATCGCATATAGGGTGATCGGTGAGCAAAGTAAGATCCGCTTGGACAGGGAAAAATCGATCAGTCCCTTGTCCTCCTGGTTCAGGAATGAATAA
>DPYO01000218.1 GCA_003535775.1 Fidelibacterota bacterium
TACTTCTTCAACTTCAGGCTCTGCCTCAGTCTCTTCTTCCTCTACTGGTGCAGCTTCTGCATCTTGAACTTCTTCAGCGACAGCTTCTTCCTGAGTTTCTTCTTGAGAAGTCGTTTCCACCTCAGCCGGTTCTGTTTCAGCTACCGGCATTTCAATATCCAAAGCATGGACTTCTTTTTCCTGCCTCTCAAGAGCTGCATCAATAGATTCACCCCCAATTAGATTCAAAATCCGTTCTTTGAAACGCCAATGCCCTGTTTTTTCCGAACGGAAACTCTTAATGAATTTTACAGACTTAAATCCTTTTGTCTTCTTTTTTGCTGCTTTTTCAGCAAAACTCAACTGTTTTTTTGCCATGATTTCTCCTAAAATTTTCCGGCGAATTTACCTTTTATCCTAATGAACTCCAATTCCTATAAAGGACAAGTTAATACAATAATATAAAACCAAAGAAAAATGAAATAATTCAAATTGATCACCAGCAATATTTTATCTTTTTTATTTAGAAGAATTCATTACTTGTATCTCTTGGATGACAGCAGAATCTCCAATATTTCCTCCCATGTCAACCCCTTGAATTGTAAGAGAATAAATTTCCCCAGTTTTTAATTCAGTTTGATTGTAAGGAACTATTTTTTTGTGATCTCCCTTGGTCAATTCCTTTTCTACCATATCAATCTCTTTTGAATCGGAAGAAAGAAAACTAAACAATGAGAGTATCAAACCCATTAAAGAAAATTTTCCCTCTTTTTTCTTCCATATAATTTTGCCTTCCTTAAGATTCTCAGAAAGAGAATAACTTATGCTGGCACCATACACTATCTCATTGTTAGCGGGAGCTAAGATGATTATTTCCGGGTTTTCATTGTCAAATAATACATTACTCACCACAGAAGGTTTTGCGAAATTGTCAGCAAAATCCACTCCTTTAAACTCTATTTCATATACCGAACCATTGTTCAATGTAGTTTTGTTCAAAGGAGGTTTTTTTGACTTCTGGCTTTTTTCCAGTTCATATCCTGACAATTGAATCAACCTTGGAGACTCCTCATCGAACGCACCTGCCGTTTGAGTGCAAATAAATCTGCCATCTTTTAAAACTTCTGAAATTGTAAAGGCAAATTCAACTATTGTCAGAACATCATTCGTTTCGGGATATTTGATAATTAATTCTGGTGGGGTCACATCATACACAATATTGCTTAATTCCATACGAGAAGAATTTCCTGCTAAATCTGTACCAATAATAATTAGATTATTATCTTTATCTTCATCTAACACATCTTGAGGCAATACATTTTTTAGTACATGGCCACCACTTCCCAATTCATCCAATTCAAAATCATATTTAAATTCTCTTCTCCAGCCAAAATCCCAGCTAAATGAGCCGGAGTGTAAATCTTCATTGATTTCGTATGAAATATCCGGTGAATTAAGATAGGATTCCGTTGAGGGAATGACATTGGTGAATACGGGAGGAGTAATATCATAAACTATTTTTGAGAGTGTAAAGGGTACCGACTCATTTTCGGCAAGATCAACCCCTGTAAATTCTACCAAATAACTTTTGCCTTCTTCAATTCCCTGAAACCTTTCAGAAACAACGATTTCATGCGCACCCTTACTTAAGTCTTCTGTTTGCAAATCAAACGAAAATATCTGAGCAGAATCCTCCTCAGGAATAAACCAAGAAACTCTGCCGCTTTTTAAATCTTCACTCACATGATAGAACAATGCAGAATTGAAGGTGGTACTGTCTTTTGGTAGCACATCATAGAACTGAGGCAATGAAACGTCGAAAGTTACATTTGGAACGATGATTGAATCCAAACCACTGCCAGCCATGTTCACACCGGCAAATATTACTTTATAAATCGCACTGTCACTGAGAACAGGTGAATTGGTCAGGGTGATGTATGGCTTTTCACCTTTAGTTAATTCTTCATTTACAAGAGAAACTTGATGGGGCGCTGAGTAATCCGGAGGACCTCCTGTTTGTTCCCAGAAAAAATCCCCAGACATGAGGGGCTCATTTAAAAAATAACTTACTTCCCTATTATTAATAAATCCATCTTCTACAGGATAAATTATTATCACTTCTGTAGGAACATTGTCAAAATAAATTCCTGAAACTGATGCAATTTTTGAACTATTTCCAGCAAGGTCAATCCCGGAGATATTGATGTAATAATTTTGCACATCCTCAAACTCATAGAATGGGACTATATCAATAGTATTTTCCTTAGCATTTAAGAGGGTTTTTTCTACATCAAAATTATGAAGTGATTCTTTTTCATTAGATAATATTTCGATTGTACAGGAAGATAGTTCCTCGTTGGGAGTGTAATTTACTTCTATATGTCCAAGATAAATATTTTTTTCCGGTGGGGCAATTGTGATAACAGGATTTGTTATATCAAAATGAATATCAGAGATTTGTATAGGATCATTCACATTTCCTGCTCTGTCTATCCCCTCAAATGAAACCGTGTATATTATGCTGTCTTTCAAACCACCATTTTCTATTTTCTGCATCTCCATGGGAATAAATTCAGTTTTTCCGGAAGAATCAAAATCAACTTCAGTGAATTGAATGGACACTGTATCGATAATATCAATATTCCAATCGGGAAGCCAAACCATTCTCCCGGATTGGAGGTATTCACTAGCTTCAAATTTTATTTTCGGTTTATTAATGTAAGAATCAATAAATAATTGTATTTGTGGAGGGGTGAAATCAAAAGTAATGCTGTCAAATGATGTTTGGGATTGATTCCCGGCAAAATCCAATAAATTGAAGGTTAAGGTGTTCACAATTCCGTCTACCTCGCTTTCATCTAAAGAAAATGTTCCAAAATGAA